>NZ_JBFAMT010000019.1:0-129140 GCF_040656635.1 Actinosynnema sp. NPDC049800
CCAGCTCGACGGCCAGCCGCCCGAGGTCGACGGCCGGCAGGTCCACCGAGGACAGCGGCACGGCCTGCGCCTGCGCCACGTCCGGCGGGCAGACCGCCAGCACGGAGATGTCACGCGGGACGCTCAGGCCCCGACGCGCCAGCTCCGACAGCAGCGGGCCGAGGATGGCCTCGTTGTGCACCACCAGTCCGGTGACGGGGCCGTGACCGGCGAGCAGGCCGTCCAGGCACTCCCGGACGCCGTCGTAGGTCGGCACGCAGGCCAGCGTCGCGGCCTCGACGCCGAGGCTGGCGGCGGTCCGCCGGAACCCGCTCAGGAACCGGCCGGCGTAGCTCGTGCCGCGCCGGTAGACGGCGGGGGAGGGGCCGATGAGCGCGATGTCGCGGTGACCGAGGTCGGCGAGGTGGTGCACGCACTCCGACCCGGCGGCGGTGAAGTCGAGGTCGACGCAGGTCAGCGCGTGCGGGTCGTCCGGCACGCCGATCAGCACCGCGGGCCTGCCCAGCTCGCGCAGCACCGGCACGCGGGGCTCGGCCGCTTCGACGTCCATCACGATGATCGCGTCGGCGAGCGAGGAGGCCACCACCCGGTGCAGGCCGTCCGCGCCCTCGTCCGCGGTCAGCAGCAGCACGTCGTGGTCGTGGGAGCGGGCCTCGGTGACGGTGGCCGCGACGAACTGCATCACCACGGGGACGTTCAGGTCGACGCGCAGCGGCACGACGAGGGCGAGCACGTTCGTGCGGCTGCTCGCCAGCGCCCGCGCGCCCGCGTTCGGCCGGTAGCCCAGCGCGCGGATGCTGTGGTGCACGCGACGGCGGGTGGTCTCCGAGATCGAGCGCTTGCCGGACAGCACGTACGACACGGTGCTGGGCGAGACTCCCGCCGCCCGGGCGACGTCGGCGATGGTGACCATCGGTGGATCATAGTACGTCGGAGTCGTTCCGGAACCTTCCAGAGGTCCATTGTGGACGACTGGATCGGGGTCGTTAGTTGGGAACGCTAACAGAAAGGGTGTTGCGGGTCACAGTCTGGTGGCGAACTTGATCCTTCACGAAATCAACCGGGCACTGCGCGTCGCGCGAAGCTCACGCTCAACGTCCTCGGTTAGCGTTAACACAACGTGGATCGGTCAAGCCTTGACAGGGTGGAAAGCGGTTACCGCCCGGTGCGGCCGGTGCTCCGCGCTGCCTCAGGCGGGCAAGGTCGCGCCGGGCGAATCGGGGGCGACCGAGTAGGGCGGCCGGGCGCCGTTGACGTTGAACAGCAACGTGTAGACCGACGTGGTGGCGGTGATGAACAAGCGGTTGCGCTTGGGGCCGCCGAAGCACACGTTCGAGACCACCTCGGGCACGCCGATCCGGCCCAGCAGCGTGCCGTCGGGGTGGATGCAGTGGACGCCGTCGCCGGCGGCTGCCCAGATCCGGCCCTGGTCGTCGAGGCGGATGCCGTCGAACTGGCCGTTCGCGCAGCGGGCGATCTCGTCGCCGCCGCGCAGCCTCGTGCCGTCCACGTCGAAGCGCCGGATGTGGTTGCGGCGCGTGTCCACGATGTAGAGCCGGGTGCCGTCGGGGAAGAAGGCGAGGCCGTTGGGTCGCACGAAGTCCTCCGCGACGGCCTCCACCGCGCCGGTCACGGGGTCGGCCCGGTAGACGTGGCAGGCCCCGATCTCGGACTCCGCGCGCACGCCTTCGTAGTCGCTGAGGATGCCGTAGGGCGGGTCGGTGAACCACACGCCGCCGTCGGCCGCGACCACGACGTCGTTGGGGCTGTTGAACCGCTTGCCGTCGAAGCGGTCGGCGATGACCGTGGTCGAGCCGTCGTGCTCGGTGCGCACGACCCGCCGCTCGCCCTGCTCGCAGGTGACGACGCGGCCCCGCGCGTCGAGCGTGCGGCCGTTGGCGTAGCCGGCCGGTGAGCGGAACACCCCGACGTGGCCGGTGGTCTCGTCCCAGCGCAGGACGCGGTCGTTGGGGATGTCGCTGAACAGCAGGTACCGGCCGGCGGGGACGTAGGCGGGGCCCTCGGTCCACTTGCACCCGGTGGCCAGGCGCTCCAGCAGGTCGTCGCCGAACAGCAGCAGCCGGTCGTCGAACGATTCCACCGTCGTCGGGATGACGTCCATCGTTTCCCCTTTTGCTCCGAATCACATCCGGTGGACAACCTATACTGCCGGATGACATCAGGTGAGGGTGGGAGAGATGGACGACACGGATCGGGCCGTGCTGGCCGCGCTGCGGACGGACGCGACGCAGTCGTACGCGGTGTTGGGCGCGCAAGTCGGGCTGTCTGCCGCGGCGGCGCACGAGCGGGTGCGCAAGCTGCGCGAGCGGGGTGTGATCAGGCGGACGACGGTGGAGATCGACCCGATCGCGCTGGGGCTGGACGTGCTCGCGTTCGTCCTGGTCGACTCGTCGGCGTGGGTCGGCTCGCCGGAGACGGCCGCCGCGCTGCGCGCCCTGCCCGCGGTGGAGGAGGCGCACATCGTGGCGGGCACGGCGTCGCTGCTGCTCAAGGTGCGCACGACGGATACCCGCGCGTTGCAGGCGGTGCTGAAGGACGTGCACGACATCGCCGGCGTGTCCGGCACGAACGCGATCGTGGTGCTGGAGACGTGCTTCGAACGGACGCCCGACCCGAGCCCTCCCCGAGCGTAGGCCGGGCGAGCGGGACCGGTGGCCGGGTTCACCGGACCCCCTCCGGTGAACCCGGCCCTCAGGCGGCCGCGTCGAGGCGTCGGCGCTGGTCGCCGGTCAGCTCCAAGGACACCCCGGCGAACGCGTCGTCCAGCTGCTCGACCGCGCTGACGCCGACGATCGGCGTGACGTCCGTGCCGCCGCCGGTCAGCCACGCGAGCACGACCTGGTTGCGGTTCGTGCCGGTCTCGGCGGCGATCTCGTCGAGGACGGCCAGGCGGTCGGTGGTGCCGGGGTGGTCGTACTCGGCGGGCAGCGGTTTGTCGGTGCGGGTGTACCGGCCGCTCAGCAGCGGCGTGTAGGACCACAGCGCCATGTCGGAGTGGTGTTCAAGGTAGTGGATCACCTCGTCGCTGACGGCGCCGAACCGGTGCACCACCGTGGGCCGCGTCCCGGGGCGCGGTTGCAGGTACGTGTGGTGCTGCTGCACCGCGGTGTAGCCGACCCGGCCGTCGGCCAGGGCGAGCTGCCGCGCCCGTTCGACCTGCCAGACGGGGTAGTTGGAGCAGCCGAGGCGGCCGACCAGGCCGGCGGACACCAGCTCGTCGAACGCGGCGACCGTCTCCTCCAGCGGTGTCACCGGATCGGGCTTGTGCGCCCAGTACAGCTCGACGTGGTCCGTGCCGAGCCGCCGGAGGCTCGCCTCGATCCCGTTCTTGACGACGCCTGCCGACAGGCCCTCGGCCGTCTCCGGGAACCGGCCCGCCTCGGTCGGCTCGCAGCCCACCTTGGTGCTGATCCGGACGCGGTCGCGCACGCCGGGGCGGCTCGCCAGCCACCGTCCGAGCAACGCCTCGCTCTGCCCGCCGAACCCGCTCGGGTCCGCCCAGAACGCGTAGCAGTTCGCGGTGTCGATCCAGACGCCGCCTGCGTCCACGAAGCGGTCCAGGATCTCGAACGACCGCCGCTCGTCGGTGGCCGTGCCGAACAACATGGCCCCAAGAGCCAACTTCTCAACCATGACCGTCACCGTAGGCGGAGTCGGCTCGGCAGTACGCTCCAATCCCGTGACGGTTTCCCAGACCAATTTCGCGTGGGCGACGCTCCTGGAGGTCGGTGGGCGTGGCCGCCTGCACGACCGCCTGGCGCATGCGCTGCGTGCCGCGATCCGGGACGGCCGGCTGGCGGAGGGCGCCGCCGTG
This sequence comes from Actinosynnema sp. NPDC049800, assembly GCF_040656635.1. Classification (NCBI taxonomy): domain Bacteria; kingdom Bacillati; phylum Actinomycetota; class Actinomycetes; order Pseudonocardiales; family Pseudonocardiaceae; genus Actinosynnema; species Actinosynnema sp. NPDC049800. The sequence goes on from NZ_JBFAMT010000019.1 coordinate 3,836, forward strand.
CCGCCGAGCCGGGCGCTGGCCGAGGACCTCGGCTGCTCCCGCTGGGTCGTGACGGAGGCGTACGGGCAACTGGTCGCGGAGGGCTACCTCACCGCGCGGGTGGGTTCGGCCACGCGGGTCTCGTGGTCACCGGCGGCAGACGCCCTGCGCCCCCGCGCGCAGGGCGCACCGGCCCGGCCGGCGATCCGGTACGACCTGGCGCCCGGTCTGCCGGACCTGCGGGCGTTCCCGCGCCGTCGGTGGGCCGACGCGGTCCGCGCGGTCATCGGCTCGGCCGTCCACTACGACCTGGACATCCCGGACCCGGCCGGGCACCCGGCGCTGCGCGGCACGCTCGCGGACTACCTGCGACGGTCGCGCGCCGCGGACGCCGACGCCGCGTCCGTGTTCGTGTGCGCCGGCGTCACCGACGGCCTGGTCCGCACGTGCCGCGCGTTGCACGCGGAGGGGATCAGGGACGTGGCCGTCGAACACCCGGGTTGGCCGCGGCTGCGCGCCGCCGCGACGAGCACCGGCCTGCGCGTGCACCTCGTGCCGGTGGACCACGACGGCCTGCGGGTGGACGACCTGGCCCGCACACCGGCCCGGGCGGTCGTGGTCGGCGCGGCGCACCAGTTCCCGACCGGCACGGTGCTGTCGCCGGCGCGCCGGGCGCGCCTGGTGCGGTGGGCCCGCGAGGTCGACGGGTTCGTCATCGAGGACGACTACGACGCCGAGTTCCGCTACGACCACCACCCGGTCGCCGTCATGCAGGGCATGGACCCGGGCCGGGTCTTCCTGCTCGGCACGGTCAGCAAGACCCTCTCACCGGCGCTCGGCCTCGGGTGGCTGGTCGCGCCCGCGACCGTGATCCCCGCGCTGCGGACCGCGAACCCGGTGGCCGTCGCGCCACCGGTCCTCGACCAGTTGGCGCTGTCCACCTTCATCGACCGGGGCTGGTACGACGCCCACCTCCGCGCCGCCCGCCGCCGCTTCCGCGCCCGCCGCGACCTGCTGCTCAAGACCCTCGCCGCCGAAGTGCCGGAGGGCCGTCCGGCCGGCACCGCCGCGGGGCTGCACGTCCTCCTGCACCTGCCGGACGACACCGACACCCGGCGCGCGGTCCAGGTCGCGGCGTCCGCCGGCCTGCGCCTGGCGGACCTGGACGACTACCGCGCGGAGGAGTCGCCGGGACGCGCCCTCGTCCTCGGGTACGGCAACATCGGCGACACCGAGATCCCGGCGGCCGTCACGCTCCTGCGCGAGGCGCTGCGGTCGGCCACTCGACGGACCCCGACCTCCGCCTAGCGATCGGCGCCCAGCCGCCCGACCGCCTCGTCGTGCCGGTTGCCCGGCCCCGCCCCGGCTCGGCCGGCAGGGTGCACCCGAACACCGCGTTCCGGCCGAACCCGGTCCGCAGGGGTGCGGCCGCCCGACGATCATCACCGTGCGTGCCGAATGCGCCGGAAACGGTGACGTTACGCTGATGTCGGGAGGTGGTGCGGGGTGCGGATGCCGTTCGGCGTGCACGAGTCGGTGCGCGTGGAGTTCGAGCGGCGGTGGTCGCGGGCCCGGGCGCTGGTGCTGCTCGGCTTCCTCGCGCCACCGGTGATCAGCCTGGTCCTCGCCCTGGTGGCGCCCTGGTCCGGCCTGGCCGTGCCGGGCTGCGTCCTGCTGGTGATCGGCGCCGTCATACCGGTGTGGTTCCTGGTCCGGCGGGTCTACGTGCACCGGCCGGGGTGGTGGGCCGGGCTGGTCCTCTACGCGGGGGCGGCGCAGGCGCTGGGGCTCGGCTTCCTCACCGGGAGCGCGCTGCTCGCCCTGCCCGTCGTCGTGGCGACGGCGGTCGCGGGCGCGCTGGTGACGAAGGCGAAGGCGGTGCTGCTGGACGCGTCCGGCGGCGCGATCGCCGGCACCACGCTCGGCGTGCGCAGCTCGTCGCGGCAGGTGCGCAACGCCACCGGGCACCCCGTGCTCGCCCACGCCAACTTCGACGGCGAGCTGCTGCGCTGGCACGTGGTCACCGGACCGTCCACCCCGGACGTCTCCGGCGGCGAGCTGCCGTTGCGCGAGATCACCGACGTCTGGGTCGCCGACACCCGGGACGCGCCGGGCGGCGAGGTGGTCGTGGTCCGCACCGCCGCGGCGCACGACGTCGAACTGGTCGTCGGGCGCCCGCACGACTTCGCCGCCCTCCTCGACCGGAGGTTGGCGCTGCTCCGGCAGCCCGACTGGTCGTAGCGGCCGGCCGCGCGTGACGTCCGCCCTTGTTACTCGTTGGTCAAGTCGAGGTCCGACGACGGAAGGGGCAGCGGCCATGGCGACCGAGCGGTTGCGGCTTGAGGACGGCACGGAGCTGAACGTGGCACGCAGCGGCCCGCCCGACGCCGAGTTGACCGTGGTGCTCGCCCACGGCTACGCGTTGGACCACCGCAGCTGGCACCGGGTGGTGGCGGCGCTGCCGGAGTCCGTGCGGGTGATCGCCTACGACCACCGCGGCCACGGCGCGTCCTCTCCCGCCGACAAGGAGACCGCGACGATCGAGCAGCTCGGCGACGACCTGGGCGAGTTGATCGAGTGGCTGGTCCCCGAGGGGCGGGTCGTCGTCGCGGGTCACTCGATGGGCGGCATGGCCGCGATGGCGATGGCCGAACGCCGTCCCCGCCTCTACCGGCAGCGGGTGGCGGGCGTGGTGTTCGTCTCGACCGCCGCCACCGGGCTGGCGGAGACGTCGCTGGCCTGGCCCAAGGCGCTCGGCAAGCTGGTGCGCGAGCTGGAACGCGCGTTCGGGCCGCTGGTGCGGGCGGTGCGGGAGAAGATCGAGCCCGCGAAGACGGCCGGGTTGCGCTGGTGGCTGTTCGGCGACGAGCCCCGCGACGAGGACGTGGACCTCACGGCGGACATGGTGTGGTCGCACTGGCCGGAGACCATCGCGTTGTTCCGGCCGGCGGTCGACCGGTACGACCGGGAGGCCGCCCTGACCGTCGCGGGCGAACGCCCGGTGATCGCCATCGTGGGCGACGAGGACCGGCTGGTGCCCGAGTCCAACGCCAAGGCGCTGGCCGCGGCGGTCGGCGGCGAGTCGGTGGTGGTGGAGGACGCGGGCCACATGCTGCCGCTGGAAGCGCCGGCCGAGGTCGCGGCCCGGATCATGGAGCTGGGCGCCTAGCCCGCCCGCGCCCGGCGGCCGGGTGGCGGCCGCCGGGCGTCGGTCCGGTGTGGACCGGGTTCACGGCTGTCGGACTCACGCTTGCCGCGGTTCACGCGGGCGGCGTGGTCCGGTAGCTCTCGGTGTAGTAGTCGCCGAGGCGCTGCCGGTAGTCGTCGGGGTCGAACGTGTCCTCGTCGTACTCCGGCGCCTGCCGCACCTGGTCCTTGGTGCGGTCCACGAAGACCGTCTTCGCGTCGTGGTCGACCTTCGCCACCGCGCCGACCGGCAGCACGACCTTCAGGTGGGACAGCCACGTGCCGGCGTCGACCAGCAGGCAGTCGGCGGGCACGCGGGCGTTGGCCTGGTCGACCTCGCCGATCGCGCCGTCGAGCGCCTCGACCCGGTACCCGAGCAGGCCGATGTCCGGGCGGTCGTGGCGGTCGGCGGACCGGGTCGCCTCGTCGGCCTCGGGTGAGTCGGTGTCGCGCCCGTCGAGCAGGTCGCCGACGTTGCGCCAAGCCCACGGCATGAAGGGGATGGGGAGCGGGTGCATCTCGGCCTCCTTGGTCGGATGGACCACCGGGGAGTACCCGTTCGGGTGGCTTCCGAGACCTTTCGTGAATTGTTATCACGATAGCTTCAGTGCTGACCGAAAGTAATCACCAAGCCGATCCCGCGCGGTCGCGTTCGGACAGACGCCCGGACGTCGCCACGTTCGAAGGACCCACCCTCGGTTGGCCTCACTGCACGTGATGAAGTCCGCCTCGGGCTGATGACGTTCGTCCCCTAACGGGGCGGGCATCGCGACGGTCGTCGGTTCGCGCGCATCCGGGGTGTAGAGAGGGATTGGCCGGCTCCGGCCGGGGAGCCCGGTGACGCTGTGCGCTGGAAGGTGGTTGCGATGACGGGTGGCGGGCACGATCACGGCAACGGCCATGGCGCCGACGGGATGTCGGCGGAACAGGCCGCGCTGTTCCTGACCGGCGGGCCGGCGGGGCGGCAGCTGCGGGAGGGCAGCCACGAGGCAGGTGGTCCGCGGGAGAGCATGACCACGACCGCGCCGGTGCTCGAGCTGCACGTGTGCATGGGGCTGAACGCCTGCAAGGGCCACGACGAGTCCGGCAACGCGAAGCTGCCGGGCGCGGGCACCTGCGCCACGGCGTTGCACGTCTGCCACGGCGACAACCACTGCCGCGGGCAGGGCGGGTGCGGTTACGCCGGCAGCGAGTTCGAGCAGACCAAGCCGGGCGAGCAGTCTTGCAGCGCCAACGGCAGTTGCGCGAGCCCGATCAACGAGTGCCGGGTGGCGTCGGCGGGCCCGTTCAAGGGCACCAGCGTGTGGAAGCTGGCGCGCACGCGGTTCGAGGCGCGGATGTGGGACGCCGGCGTGGCGTTCGACCCGGCGCCCGGCGAGGGCTACCCGAACGACAAGGTGCCGCCCTACGAGACGGATCGCGCGCAGCTCTTCGCCACCCTGAGCGCGAAACCGACCGCGACCGCGAAGGCGGGGAAGGCCAAGGGAACCGGGAAGAGTGAGGAGACCGGGAAGACCAAGAGGGCCGGCAGGACGAAGCGGGCCGCGGAGCCCGGGAAGGCCGGCGAACTCCCGCGTTACGTGGGCCGCACCTGATGCCGGCGCCCGACCGGCTCGGCCTGCCGGAGCTGGGCTTCGGCGTCGGCCTGCGCTCGCGTCATGCCGACGAGGTGCTGCGGGGGCCGTCCGGGGTGGACTGGTTCGAGGTCATCACGGAGAACGTCCTGGACAACGGCGGTTACGCCCGGTACCTCCTCGACCAGGTCGCCGAGCGGTTCCCGGTGGTGCTGCACGGGGTGTCGCTGTCGATCGGGAGCACCGACCCGCTGGACCTGGACTACCTGCGCCGCGTGGGGCGGCTGGCCACCTCCGTGCGCGCCGCGTGGGTGTCGGACCACCTGTGCTGGACCGGGGTGCTCGGGGTGAACACGCACGACCTGCTGCCCCTGCCGTTGACGGAGGAGTCGTTGCGGCACGTCGTGCGCCGGGTCCGGGTGGCGCAGGACGTGCTGGAGCGCCCGCTGGTCCTGGAGAACCCCAGCACGTACCTGGGTTTCGCGGAGTCGACCGTGCCGGAGTGCGAGTTCCTGGCCCGGTTGGCGGAGGAGTCCGGGTGCGGGTTGCTGCTGGACGTGAACAACGTCTACGTGTCGGCGGTCAACCACGAGTTCGACCCGTACGACTACGTCCGGGCGCTGCCGGCCGACCGGGTCGTGTACGTGCACCTCGCGGGGCACGCGGACCGCGGCACGCACCTGATCGACACGCACGACCGGCCGGTGGCCGATCCGGTGTGGGACCTGTACGAGTTCGCGACCGGTCTGCTGCCGTCGGTGTCGGTGCTGCTCGAGTGGGACGACCGGATCCCGCCGTTCCCGGTGCTGACCGCCGAGTTGGACAAGGCGCGCGAGCGGGCGGCCCGTGTCGGCTGAGGGGTTGCGCCGGCTGCAGGGCTGGTTGCAGGGCGCGATCCTGGATCCGGAGGGTGTCGGTGAGGTGGCGGGCGTGGTGGTGGGGACGGCGCGGCTGCCGGCGGCGCGGCGGTTGGCGATCTACCAGCACGGTTACCGCGCGCGGTTGGTCGACTGCCTGAGCGCGCACTACCCGGTCGCCCGGCGCCTGCTCGGTGCGGAGTTGTTCGAGGAGTTCGCGCGGGAGTACCTGCGGTCCCGTCCTTCGCGCAGCTACACGTTGGAGGCGCTGGGCGCGGGGTTCGCGGACCACCTGGTCGCCGGTCGGCCGGATGTGGTCTCGGGGGAGCGGGAGCCCTGGATCGACCTGCTGGTCGACGTCGTCCGGTTCGAGCGGGCGTTCACCGAGGCGCACGGTGCGGCCGGCGCGGAGTTCCGCGATCCGCCACCGGCCCCGCCTGTGTTCGGCTCAGCCGCGTGGGGCGGCACCGTGGTGTCCACTGTGGAGTGCCTGCGGCTGGTGCGGGCGGGTTTCCCGGTGCACACCTTGGCCGTGGCGGTGCGCGCCGGGCAGGATCCGCCGTTGCCGCGGCCGGTCGAGGTCCGGTTGGTGGTGTCGCGCAAGGACTTCGTGGTGACGGTGGCGGAGCTGGACGAACCGCGCTTCCGGCTGCTGGCGGCGCTGCGGGCCGGCACGCCGCTGGGGCGGGCCGGTGACGAGGCGGGGTTGGCCCCGCGGCAGACCGACGCGTGCCTGCGGGACTGGCTGGCCGAACGACTGATCGTCGGACTCAACGGAAGGACGTCGCACCGATGACCACCACCCACACCGCTCTGCCCGGGGGTTACCGGGTCCCCAGGGCCGACAAGCCGATCGACTCGGTCGATTCGCTGTTCTCGCACCTCTACGACGCGGCGCGGCTGGAGCTGTCGACCATCCCGCTGTACCTGTACGCGGCGTACTCGATCAAGACCGACAACGTGTCGCAGTGGTCGGCGGGGCCGGGCGCGTTCCGGTTGATCAAGAGCGTCGTGGTCGAGGAGATGCTGCACCTGTCCCTGGTGCGCAACCTGATCGTGGCCATCGGGCGCGGTGACGACATCAAGTTCCAGAACCCGGACTTCGTGCCGGCGTACCCCTCGGACATGTTGCACCGGGTGCCGCGGCTCGAGCTCGACCTGGCCCCGCTGACCACGGACCTGGTCAAGGACGTCTTCATGCCGCTGGAGCTCCCGGCGAAGGTGGGCGCGCCGGGGCAGTCGGGCGAGTACCAGACGATCGGGCAGTTCTACAAGGCGATCTACGACGGTTTCGAGCGGTTGTGCGGTGTCGACCCGACGGCGCCGACGCGGCACGGGCCGGGCGACGAGCAGGAGCGGGAGCTGTTCAAGCACAACAGGTTGGACTTGCAGTACACCAACACCTACTGGAACGAGGGCGGTGGCGGCGAGCCGATCATCGTGCACGACCTGTACACGGCGCTCACCGCGATCAACGTGATCGTGGAGCAGGGCGAGGGCATGGACCCGGACCAGCAGGAGGTGTCGGACAACCCGGACGACCCGGACAAGGCGAAGCAGGGCCTGTTCGAGTTCCCGCACTACGTGAAGTTCAAGCGCATCGCCGACGGTTGGGAGCTGATCGGCGACGTCCACCCGGTGCCGCGGAACCCGCGCGTGGCCGAGTACCCCGAAGGCCCGGTCCGTGACCTGGGGCAGTTGGCGTGCGCCGCCTACACCTACGTGCTCGCCCTGCTGGACGAGCTGTACAACACGTCAGGGAAGGACGTGAAGCCGGGCGCGACGAGCGCGCGTTACGGGTTGGAGCGCGTGTTCATCGCGGCGATGCAGGGCCTGCTGTTCGGGGTGATCAAGGAGTTGGTCCGGACGACGATCACCACGGGGCCCTACAAGGGCATGCAGGCCGCGCCGACGTTCGAGTACTACGAGTTCCCGGAAGGGGAGTCGATGACCCGGCACCTGAAGGAGTTGTGCGAGCGGGTGGTGCCGCACTACCCGGTGCTGGGCGGGGACAACAGCGTGCTGTGGCTGATCAGCGACCAGATGCCGAAGGACCTCTAGTGGCGTGGTGGACCGCGTCGGCCGTGGTGGGCGATCCTCCCGGTGGCCGACGCGGTCCGCGGCGCTACGTCGTCTTCAGCCTGGTGAGGACGTTGGACGTCGGGTGGGGGAAGGTGTAGTGGTTGTCGCGGATCACGAGGTCGAGGACGATCCGCTGCGTGTAGGCGAGGATGTCGTAGTTCGTCCCGCCGTCGAGTGACATGAGCCAGTAGTCGGCGGCGTAGCCGGTGAGCGCCGCCTTGCCCTTCTCGAAGGGGATGTTCATCACCGCGCCGCCGTTGCCGGTGTCGACCTGGCAGTGGATGTAGTCGCTGATGCCGTGGCCTGCTCCGACGAGGTCGAGGATCGCGGCTTGCAGCGGCAGGGTGATCTGCTTGGTCAGCGCGGGTTGGGGGTTCTGGTAGTTGCCCTGGTCGGTGAGGGTGTCGTCGTACACGGAGGTGTCGAGGCCGCCGGGGGTCGGCAACGGCGGGTCCGCGTCGGGGATCAGCGGCGCGAAGAGGCCGTCCTTGGAGTAGCCGAGGGCCAGGACCGAGACGCCGTGCGGCACCGAGATCTGCTTGCAGATCGTCTGGGTCGGTGGCTGCGGTTCGGGTTCGCCGGGTTCGGTGGCCGGGTTGTCCGTCGGGTAGGGGTAGGGCCCGATCTGCTGCTTCTCCGTCTGCAGGTGGAGCCACGCCCCGTTCTCCTCGTGGACGATGGTGTTGATGCCGGGGCCTTCGGCGAAGCGGATCTGCTGGTCGTAGAACAGGACGTAGGGTGATTGCTGGTAGGTGCCGCCGCGGTTCGGCGCTTCCACCGGACTGGCCACGTCGTCCATGCCCTTGAAGACGATGGTCTCGTAGTAGGTGAAGTTCTTGAGGATGTACCCCAGGTCCATTCCGTTCTGGGGGGACTGCTGCGGCAGGGGCATGACGTTGTAGGAGTACGGGCTGTTCGGGCCGCCCTTGCCGGTGCCGGGCAGGTCCTGGTTGGTCCAGGTGCCGATCAGCAGTTGCTGGAAGCGTGACAGGTCCGCGATTTGTGCCTTGAGTGGCATCAGGCGCTCCAGGTGTGTTCGCCGTCCCCCTTGGGGCATCGTCGGCCGTGGCCGTCACGCTGTTCAAGGCAACCCTGGCGGCGTCACCCGTCATCGCAGTCCCGTCACACGATCGAAGACGGGCCCGTCGCGTGGCGCGACCGCCGGGCTAGGTGGTCCAGCGCCAGACGGACGGCGGTCGTCCGCCCTTGGGCAGGGCGGCGGCGTGCTGCGTGGTGCGTTCCAGGCCGGGGACGCGTTCCATGGTGCGGCCGAGGTTGGCGGGGTAGGGCCGGTCGCCGGTGAGGGATTCGGTGACGTCGAGCGCGTGGGCGGTGGTGAACTCGCGGCCGAGGAGACCGGCGGTGAAGGCGGTGTCGCGCCAGAGGTGGTCGGCGAGCAGGGGGCGGCAGTCGCGGACGATGCGGTCGTGGTCGAACGCGAGCGGCGGCACGTCGGCGAGCGGTGTCCAGGTCGGGCCGTCGCCGGTGAGCCCGGCGGGGTCGATGGTGGCCCACAGGGCGATGGACAACGTGGGTCCGCGCGGGTCGCGGGACGGTTCGTCGAACGTGGTCAGCTGGCCGGAGGCGGAGATGGCGTGCTCGGGCACGCCGAGCTTGCCGGTGACCGCGCGCCGTGCCGCGTCACGCAGCCGTTCGCCCTTGCCCAGCAGGACGCCGGGCAGGGCGAGGACGCCCGCGAACGGGTCGAGGGCGCGTGGTGCGATGCCGAGGAGCACGGCGCGCGCGGTCGGGTCGAAGCGCAGCGCCAGCACGTCCACCGACACCAGGGTCGACTCGATCATGGCCCGATTGTCCCGCATTCAGCGAAGCGCCGGTGCGCGCACGGTGTAGTCCGCGCGGTCGGGCCCGGCGCCGGTGACGAGCACCGGCACGTCGAGGTGGTGCGCCAGCCACGCCTCGGGGTCCGGCATGGCGGTGAGGGTGGGCGTGCGGTGGCCGAGGAACGCGGTGAGGTCCGTGGCCGGCAGGGGGGCGTCGTAGGCGGTGGCGACTTGGAGGTCGCGTGCGTCCAGGTGGGTGACGGCCAGCGCGTCTACGCCGCCGCACGCGTCCACCGCGTACCGGAGCAGCACGGCGTCGAGGTGTCCGGCGCGCCACGATCCCTGGTAGCGGCCGGTGTCGTTGTGGCGTTCCGGGAAGCGTGCGAGCACTTGGTCGTCCTCGGTGGGCAGCGGTCCGGCGCCGTGCCGGGTCTGGTAGGTCCGGGTCACGCCGAGGACGGTGGCGCGGCGGTGCCCGAGGAGGCCGCGGGCGTTGTCGGGCGTGACGGTGGACCAGGTGGTGTGCGGGTGGAACCCGTGCCACTGGTCGAGCAGCACGCCCTGGGCGCCTTCGAACACCAGGCGTCCGCGGTCGGCGAGGCGGCCCACCTCGTCGCCGGTGGTGACCCGGACGGCGCCGGCGAAGTCCCGGTACAGCGACACGAGGTCGTCGACGGACGGGCCGGCGCCGATCAGCGGCTCGTAGAAGCGGGTCAGGGCGTCGAGCTTGGCCCGCAGCACGGCCGGGTGGGCGCAGTCGCCGACGGTCGGCGGCGGCCCGGGGTCGCCGATGACCTCCTGGCCTTCGACGACCTCGCCGGGCGTCGCGCCGCGGTCGGCGAGCAGGCCGTACCAGGCCGTCTCGCCGATGCCCTTGCCGCACGAGCCGTGCCGGGCGTGCCCGCGAGCGTCCTCGCGGGCACGGTTGGCGGCGACGTGCAGCGGTGTGGTGAGCAGGGCGTCGGCGTCGATCGACAGCAGCCGCAGCGGGTCGGTGACGCCGAGGTCCGCCAGTGCGTTCGCTTCGCCGGCCAGGGCGATCGGTTCGACCAGGACGTGCCGGGAGAGGTGGGTCGGCACGCCCGCGAGCGTGCCGGACCCGAACTGGCTGAACGTGTGGTGCCGGTCGCCGACGACGACGTTGTGCGCGGCCTGGGCGCCGCCGTTGAACCGGACCACCGACGTGACCGGGGCGTCGTGGCAGAGGGCGTCGACGACGGCGCCCTTGCCCTCGTCGCCGAACCCGAGGCCGACGACGATGACGTGCCCGTCCATCACGTGAGGGTGACGTCGTCGGGGCCGTCCAGCAGCGGGGGCGTGGCCGTGGTGGCCACGGTCTTCCCGCCGACGTGGACGAGGGCCTTGCCGACGGCCTCGCTCTCCGCGACCGAGCCGACCTCGGCGAGGTCGACCATCGCCTGGTCGAGGTCGACCACGCGTTCCTCCATGCCGATCGTGGCGGCGATCAGCTCGCACACCGCGCCGGGGTCGTCGAGCTTGAGGAAGCGCTGGCCGAGCAGGTCGCGCCAGTGGTCGGCGATGTCCTGGTCGTGGTAGTACGAGGACTGGTTGGGCAGCACGAAGTACACGTGCCACCTGCGGCTCAGCTCCCGGTACACCGAGGCGGGGTCGATGTCCTCCTTGACGTCGTCGCCGATGATCCGGCGGATGTGGCGCGCCTCCAGGCGTGGCTTGTTGAGCTCGTCGCCGATGAGGAACAGGTAGCCCTTGCGGCCGCGCTTCTGCCAGGCGTCGGTGACCACGTGCCGGGCCACGAAGTAGGCGGCGAGCTCGTAGGACTCGCTCTTCTGCCCGCCGCCGTTGCCCTCCAGGAAGATGGTGCGCAGCTGCTCGTCCATCCGGTTGTCGGACTCGAACTGGCCGACCTGCAGCGGCACGCGGTCGCTGTCGGCGTCGCCGATGCCGCCGAACATCAGCTGCGGGTCGGCGAGGTAGCCCTTGCGCTGCAGCAGGCCGTGCAGCTTGCCGAGCTTGCGCTGCATGATCTGCGGCACGCGGCCCATCGAGCCGGTGACGTCGAACAGCACCGCGATCGGGGTCGAGTCGGCGTGGTCGGGCGAGTCTCGGCACTCGCGCGCGGCCACGCCCTTGGGGTCGAGCGACGGGTCGGCCTTCCACTCCTTCGAGGGGCGCGACCGCATGGTGGCGGTGTAGCCGAAGTCGTCGATGCCCTTGGCGGCGCGGAAGGTCCTGGCCGCCGCGTAGGCGTTGTCGTCCCACTTGCCGTGTCCCATGTCAGGCTCCTGTCCTGGGTAGTGCGAACGGGCGGAAGGTCCGTTCGCCGTAGAGGTCTTCGAGCAGGTCGTCGTACTCGGTGAGCAGGTCGACGGCGTCGGGCCGTCGGGTCGGGTCGTCCTGCGCGCAGCCGCGGGCGAACCTGCGTTGTGCGGTTTCGCCCTCCGCCAGGAGGTCCAGCATCAGCGCGTGCGCCATGTGGACGTCGGTGGCGGGGGTGGCCGGTCGTCCGTCGTGGACTTCCGGCGGGTAGGCGGTGGTCTTGTCGGTGGCCAGGCGTCGTTCGCCCGCGCCGACCGCGAAGGTCCAGCCGGCCAGCACGACGCCGTGCTGCCCGGGGTGCACCAGCACGTTCTCGGCGGTGATCGCGCCGTGCACGAGGCCGACCCGGTGCGCGCCGGCGACGGCCCGCAGCAGCCTGCGGTGCATCCAGGCGTAGTCGCGGCCGTCCAGGCCGCGCGGGAACGCCCCGCGCACGTCGGCGAGCGTGACGAAGCCGTCCACCAGCGGTGCGAGCACGGTGAAGGCGCGCGAGCCGCGGGCCACCTCGCCGGAGGTGTCGATCAGGTGCGGGTAGTAGGGCCGCAGCCAGTCGTGCCGGTCGGTGAAGCGGGCGAGTCGGCGCAGCGCGTCCCACTCGGCGTGCAGGAGGGGGTTGAGGGCGGGGTTGCGCACGACCTTGACCACGGGGGCGCCGTCGGTGCGGTAGACGGTGGCGACGCTGCCGACCGCGTGCCGTCCGGCGAGCCGGTAGGCGCCGCGGTCGGTGCGCAGCTCGACCGACGTGCCGTGCTGCCACTCGTGGTGCAGCCGGGTCAGCTCGGCCGACGCCGCGTGCGCCCTGGTGTCGTCCGCGCCGACCCGGTCGGGGTGCAGCACGGCGGCGAGGCCGCGGTAGAGCCGCTGGGCCTCCTTGCGGCGGGCGGGGTCGGGGTCGACCGGGCCGAACAGGTCGGCCGCCGAGCCCGCCCGTTCTACTCGTTCGAGCGCTTCGTCCCTGGTGAACATAGTTTGAGTCTAGACGACTCAAACCGTGCGGTGGGATGGAATATCGCTGTGTCGCCCGTCACGTACCGCCGGGTCGGCCGTTCGGCTAGGGTTTCGGGCGATGTTGTACTTCCTGTGATCATCGGTATCCGCGATCGCGTCGAGCCCCGCTCCGCGAGCGCTTCTCCACACCCTCCGCACCGATGACTCGGCGTGCCGCGCCGGGAACAGGAGTCTGCCTTGCGCACCGCGCAACTAGCCCTGCACAACGTCACCAAGAGCTATCACGACCGGGTCGTGCTCGACGCGGTCTCGCTGACCGTCAAACCGGGCGAGAAGGTCGGCGTGATCGGCGACAACGGGTCCGGCAAGTCCACGCTGCTCGCGATCGTCGCGGGCCGGGTGGCGCCCGACCACGGCGAGGTCACCGTCGTCGCGCCCGGCGGGATCGGGTACCTGGCCCAGTCGGTGGACCTGCCGCCGCACGCCACCGTGGCCGACGTGGTCGACCTCGCGCTCGCCGACCTGCGCGACCTGGAGGACCGGATGCGCCGGGCCGAGGCAGACCTGGCCGGTCCGCGCGCCGACCCGGAGCACTACGCGTCCCTGGTGGAGCTGTTCGAGGCCAGGGGAGGGTACGAGGCCGACACGAGGGTGGAGGTGGCCCTGCACGGCCTCGGGCTGCCCGGCCTGGACCGGCGGCGCGCGCTGGGCACGTTGTCCGGCGGCGAGCTCTCGCGGCTCGCGCTCGCCGCGACCCTGGCGTCCTCTCCGGAGCTGCTGCTGCTCGACGAGCCGACCAACGACCTGGACGACCAGGCCGTGACGTGGCTGGAACAGCACCTGGCCCGGCACACCGGGACCGTCGTCGCGATCACCCACGACCGCGAGTTCCTGGACCGGGTCACCTCCACCATCGTCGAGGTCGAGGCGGGCCGCGCGGCGCGGTTCGGCGACGGCTACGACGGCTACCTCGTGGCCAAGGCCGCGGCACGGGCGCGACGCCTGCGCGAGCACCGGGAGTGGCGGGCCGAGCTGACCCGCCAGGACCGCCTGCTGTCCACGGCGACGCGGCAGCTCGGGGAGATCCCGCGCAAGCTGCCGCTGGCCGTGTTCGCCGCCGGGCCGTTCCGCGCCAGGGGCCGCGGGCACGGCGCGATGAGCCGCATCCGCAACGCCAAGGAACGCCGGGCGCGGCTGACCGCCAACCCGGTGGCCCCGCCGTCGGAGCCGTTGCGGTTCTCCACCCGACTCCCCGGCGGCGACGGCGACGCCCGGTGGGCGGCCGAGCTGTCGGACGTGCGCGTCGGCGACCGGCTGCGGGTGCTGCGCCTGACCGTGCGGCCGGGGGAGCGGCTGCTGGTGACCGGCCCCAACGGCGCGGGCAAGACCACGCTGCTGCGGGTGCTCAGCGGTGAGCTGCGCCCGGACTCCGGCGTGGTCGACGTGCCGGGCCGGGTCGGGCACCTGCGGCAGGAGGAGCCGCCGTGGCGGCCGGAGCTGACCGTGCTCCAGGCGTTCGCCGAGGGCCTGCCCGGTCACCCCGACGAGCACGTGGACGTGCTGCTGGCGTTGGGCCTGTTCGACCGGCGCGACCTGCGCACCCGCGTCGGGGAGCTGTCCTACGGGCAGCGGCGGCGCGCCGAGCTGGCCCGCCTGGTGACCAGGCCGGTCGACCTGCTGCTGCTGGACGAGCCGACCAACCACCTGTCACCGGGCCTGGTCGAGGACCTGGAACAGGCCCTGGCGGACTACCCGGGCGCGTTGGTCGTGGTGACGCACGACCGGCGCACCCGGGCCGGGTTCCGCGGCACCCGGCTGCACCTGGAGGACGGCGAGGTGACCTGATCAGCTCGCGGCGGCGGCCGACCGGTGCAGGTCGGTCGCCGCCGCGAACGGCCGCCACGCGACCGCCACCACCACGACCGCGAACCAGAACGGCGCGGTGACGCCGAACCGGCGGGCCGGCAGGCCGCCGACGAGCGTGCCCAGCGCGGACCCGCCGACGCTGAGCAGGGAGTAGGCGCTGCCCACCCGGCCGCGCAGCTCGTCGGGCACCTCCCGCTGCCGGACGGACTGCGTGATCACGGTCCACACCACCGCGTGCACGCCGAACACCGCGAGGACCGCGCCCGCGACCCACACCTCGCGCGCCAGCGCCAACCCCGGGTGGGTGCCCGCCTCGACCACCAGGCCGACCCGCGGCAGCGCGGTCGGTCCGAACCGGTCGATCAACCGGCCGGCGAGCGCCGTGCCGAGCACGCCGCCGACCGCGATCGTGCTGAGCAGCAGGCCGAACCACCTCGGGTCCAGGCCCAGCCGCTCACCGGCGTACAGCACCAGGATCGACAGCGCGCCCATGAGCGTGAGGTTCATCAGGCACAGGCACAGGCACAGGCCCAGCGTCCGCAGCACCTCGTGCCGCCACAGCCGGCGCAGCCCTTCGCCGATCTCCGCGCGCACCGTCCGCCGTTCGACCGGGGTCTGCGCCGGTGCCGCGGGCCAGGTTCGCCGCCACGGCCGGCTTCCGCCGGTCCAACCGGTCCACGATCACGCCGCTGACCAGCGAGAACAGCAGCCACGGCAGCAGTTGGGCGAACACCGCGCCCGCCACCAGCGCCGGGTCGTCGGTGAGCGAGGCCGGCAGCAGCGGACCGGCGGCCATCGTCATGCCGTCGCCGAGGTTGGACACGGCGGAGGCGAACCACAGCTTGGTGAAGTCCGGTCCCGGTCGTCGCCCCATGCCGGCGGACGTTGGCGACCGCGCCCGCCCGGGGCACGCGGACCGCCGCCCGTCCGACCCAGGACGGATTCCGCCGAGAGCGATGGGGCGGTGGACAGACCGGCCCGGCGGCGCGGATGATTCGCGCAGTCGCGAACTACTGGGGGTACCGCGCATGGCCTCGCCGTTGGACAACCCGGCCTGGACGTCGTTGACCGGACCGCACGCCCAATTCGCCGAACGGCACGGCCAGGCGGTGCGCTACCCGCCGGACGTGGCGACGTTCGTGGGGCTGCCCGACCGGCCGGACGAGCGGGTGTGGTCCGACGTCGCCGCGCTCGCCGGGCCCGAGGCGATCGTGCCGATCACCTCGGCGCTCGCGCCGCCCGCCGACTGGGAGGTCGTCGAGCGCATCGACGTGGTGCAGCTGGTGGAGGACGGCCTGCGGGTCGCCGAGGACGCCGAGGCGGTCCGGCTCGGGCCCGCGGACGTGCCGGAGATGCTGGACCTGGTGGAGCGCACCCAGCCCGGACCGTTCCGGCCGCGGACCGTGGAACTGGGCGCCTACCTGGGCATCCGGCGCGACGGCGCGCTGGTCGCGATGGCCGGCGAACGCCTGCGCCCGCCGGGGTGGACGGAGATCAGCGCCGTGTGCACCGATCCCGCGCACCGCGGCCAGGGCCTGGCCACCCGGCTGGTGCTCGCCGTCGCGGCCGGGATCCGGGCCCGGGGCGAGCAGGTGTTGATGCACGCCGCCGCGACCAACACCTCCGCCATCCGGCTCTACGAGTCGCTGGGCTTCCGGGTGCGCACGCCCGCCGCCATCACGCTGCTCCGCGTGCCCGCGCACGCCCCGGCGGGCCTGCCCGCCTGACCGGGCCTCAGCCGTCGGACGGCACGTCGGACCGCCCGGACGGCAGCCCGGCCACGAACCGGGCGACGAGCTCGGCCGCGACGTCGCGCGCCTTGACGTTGCGGCGCTGGGACATCGCGGTGATCAGCCGGAACGCGGCGTCGGCGTCGCAGCGGTGCCCGGCCATCAGCAGGCCGACGGCCTGGCTGGTCGTGCCGCGGCCGGCCAACGCCTCGCGCAGCGTGCTCGCCTCCCGTTCCCCCTCGCTGAGCACCAGGTCCGGCCGCGCCGCGCCGCCAGCCCCGGCCCTCACCACCTGTTCGGCTGGTCCCCGGGCGCGAACACCGCGCACGCCGTGGTGGGCGTCGGTGACGACAACCGGTGGTTGCTCTGCGACTTCGTGCTGCGCGAGGCTGGTCCAGATGGCGTTCCTGGTGTCGTTCGGCGTGCTGCTGGACACCCTGCTCGTGCGGTCCCTGCCGGTGCCCGCGCTGACCATCCACATAGGACCGGGGTTCGGGTGGCCGGGGCGTGCGTCCGGACGGGGGACGGCGGTGTCGGGTGCGGCGCCGCGCGGGTAGTGGTGGACTGGGACGACGTCCGACGAACCAGGTGAGGATGGGACATGACACTGGACCAGGCGCGGGCTACGACCCGGACCACGGCGCCGTGGTGGACCTCGGCGGTGGTGTACCAGGTGTACCCCCGCAGCTTCGCCGACTCGAACGGTGACGGCGTCGGCGACCTGGCCGGGCTCGCGTCACGCCTGGACCACCTGGAGCGGCTCGGCGTGGACGTGATCTGGCTGTCGCCGGTGTACGCCTCGCCGCAGGCCGACAACGGCTACGACATCTCGGACTACCAGGCGATCGACCCGGTCTTCGGCACGCTGGAGGACTTCGACGCGCTGTTGGCGCAGGTGCACGCGCGCGGGATGAAGCTGGTGATGGACCTGGTGGTCAACCACACCTCCGACGAGCACCCGTGGTTCGCGCAGTCCCGGTCGTCGCGCGACAATCCCCAGCGCGACTGGTACTGGTGGCGTCCGCCCCGCGACGGTTTCGAAGCCGGTCAGCCGGGCGCGGAGCCGACGAACTGGGGGTCGTTCTTCTCCGGCCCCGCGTGGACGTTGGACGAGGCCACGGGCGAGTACTACCTGCACCTGTTCGACCGCAAGCAGCCGGACCTGAACTGGGAGAACCCCGAGGTCCGCCAAGCCGTCCACGCGATGATGCGGTGGTGGCTGGACCGGGGCGTGGACGGCTTCCGGATGGACGTCATCAACCTCATCTCCAAGGACCCCGACCTGCCCGACGGCGCCACCACCGGCGTCGGCGGACTCGGCGACGGGTTCCCGCACGTCGCCACCCGCCCCGGCGTGCACGACTTCCTGCGCGAGATGAACCGCGAGGTGTTCGAAGGGCGGTCCGGCGAGTTCCTGACCGTCGGGGAGATGCCGGGCGTGACTTGGGAACAAGCCCGGCTGTTCACCGACCCCGCGCGGCGCGAGGTGGACATGGTGTTCCAGTTCGAGCACGTCTCGCTCGACCACGGGCCCGGCGGGAAGTTCGACCCGAAGCCGTTGGACCTGCGCGACCTGAAGGCGTCGTTGGGCCGCTGGCAGACGGCGTTGGCGGAGGTGGGCTGGAACAGCCTGTACTGGAACAACCACGACCAACCCCGCGTGGTGTCGAGGTTCGGCGACGACGGGGAGCACTGGCGCGAGGCGGCGACCGCGCTGGCGACCGTGCTGCACCTGCACCGCGGCACGCCCTACGTCTACCAGGGCGAGGAACTGGGCATGACGAACGCGCCGTTCGCCGGCGTGCACGAGATGCGCGACGTCGAGTCGCTCAACCACTACCGCCAGTCCGTCGCCGCCGGCGGCGACCCCGAGTCGGTGCTGCGCGGGCTGCGCGCGATGGGCCGCGACAACGCCCGCACCCCCGTGCAGTGGGACGCCACCCCGAACGCCGGCTTCACCACCGGCGAACCGTGGCTCGCGGTGAACCCCAACCACACCTGGCTCAACGCCCAGGCCCAGTACGACGACCCCCGCTCCGTCTTCAACCACTACCGCGCGCTCATCCGACTGCGCCACGAACTCCCCGTCGTCGCCCTCGGCGACTTCCGCATGCTCCTGCCCGACCACCCGCAGGTCTACGCCTACGAACGCACCCTGGACGACACCCGGCTGCTCGTCGTGGCCAACCTCGGCGGCACACCGCAGACCGCCGAGCTCGACCCCGACTGGTCCGCCGCCGACGTCGTCCTGGCCAACACCGACGAGGCGCTGATCTCACCCGGGCGGGTCGACCTCCGGCCGTGGGAGGCGCTGGTCCTCACCCGGTCCGACCCGGCCTGACCCGCGGATCGCGGCGGACGCCCGACGAAGTCGTTTCACACCGGCGGGCGTCCTGCCGGACAATCGCCCCGCCCGCGCCACGGAGGGGGACGATGGACGCACCGGACGTGCCACGCGCGGTGGCCGCGAGCACCTCGACGGCCGCCGCGCTCGGTCTGGCGGTCGACGACGCGGTCGTCCTCCAGGCCTCGAACACGCTCACCCTGCGCCTGCTGCCGTGTGACGTGCTGGCCCGGGTGGCGCCGGTGGCGCAGCAGGTCGCGCAGTTCGAGATCGACCTCGCACGACGGCTCGCCGCCGCCGGTGGTCCGGTGGGCGCTCTCGAGCCGCGGGTCGAGCCACGCGTCCACGAACGCGACGGTTTCGCCATCACCCTGTGGACCTACTACGAATCCGCGACGCACCAGGAGATCCCGCCGGCCGACTACGCCGACGCGCTCGAACGGCTGCACGCCGGCCTGCGCCGGGTCGACGTCCCCGCGCCGCACTTCACCGATCGGATCGAGCAGGCACAACGACTCGTGGCAGACCGCGACCGCACCCCGGCGCTCGCCGACGCCGACCGGCGACTCCTCGCCGACGCGCTGCGGAGCCTGCGACGGGCGATCACCGGGCGCGGCGCCGCCGAGCAGCTGCTGCACGGCGAGCCGCACCCCGGCAACGTGCTGGCCACGACGGGCGGACCGCTGTTCATCGACCTCGAGACGTGCTGCCGCGGACCCGTCGAGTTCGACCTCGCCCACGCGCCCGAAGACGTCGACGAGCACTACCGGGGCGTCGACCGGGAGTCGGTGCGCGAGTGCAGGCTCCTCGTCCTGGCGATGATCACCACCTGGCGCTGGGACCGCGACGACCGGTTCCCGGACGGCCGCCGGCTCGGCGCGGAGTGGCTCGACCGGCTCCGGGCCGGACTCGACCGACACCACCTCGACGGGTGACCGCCCCGCCCGCCCACGCCCCCGGACGCTAGGAGGGGCGCCCGCCCGCGGACGCCGAGCGGGTCGCGTGCAGCGAGGCCAGGAGTCGCAGCCGGTCCGCGTCGGCGCTGCCCGGTTCGGCGGTGTAGACGAGCATGACCGGTCCGGGGTTGCCGGGCAGCGGGTAGCTGTCCCAGTCCAGGACGATGTCGCCCACCTCCGGAACCCGGAACGTCTTGGTGCCGCTGACCGACTCGCGCACGTCGTGCCGGGCCCACAGCCGCCGGAACTCCGCGCTGCGGATGCTCAGCTCGCCGACGATCGCGGTGGCCCGGGGGTGCGTCGGGTCGGTGGCGACCGCGGCGCGCATCATGCCGATGTAGTCCAGCGCCTGCCGCTCCCAGTCCGGGCAGCTGCGCGCGCCGGTCCGCGCGTCGTCGAACAGCAGCAGGAGCATGTTGAGCCGGTCGGGCGGGTAGTCGCCCGGGTCGCCGAGCAGCGCCTCCGCCATCGGGTTCCAGTCGAGCAGGTCCAGGTGCCTGCCGAGCACCACCGCCGGCGTGTCCGCCACCCGCAGCAGCCGACGCGTGCCGGCCGGCACCCGTTCCGGCTCGCGGTCCACCCGGGTGGGCATCGGCCGGCGGGCCGCGTGAGCCAGGGTGAACAGGTGTCGGCGCTCCTCGTCGCCGAGGCCGAGCGCGCCGGCCAGCGCGTCCAGGACGTCGTCGGACGGCCGCACCTCCCGGCCCTGCTCGATCCGCTGGTAGTAGTCGGTGCTCAACCCGGCCAGCAACGCCAGCTCCTCGCGCCGCAGCCCGGAGACCTTGCGCCGCCCGCCCGGCTCCAGGCCGACGTCGTGCGGGCGCAGCCGGCCGCGCCGGGCGCGCAGGAAGTCGCCGAGCTCGCGGGCGTAGGGGTGAGGGCTGCTCATGCCACCAGTGTGTCCCGCCGCCGGACACCCGGGGTAGGTCCCGCAGACCCAGGAAACCGGGACCGACCGAGCCTGCCCCGACCACACCTAACGTCGTCGGCGCCGGACACCCCACCTCCAGGAGCAGCAGATGACCGCATGGACCGCCGACCGCATCCCCGACCAGCGCGGCCGGGTCGCCGTCGTGACCGGCGCGAACTCGGGCCTCGGCCTGGTCACCGCGGCCGAACTGGCCCGCCGCGGCGCCCACGTCGTGCTCGCCGTCCGCGACACCGCCGCCGGCGAGCGGGCCGCCGTCCGCATCGGCGGCGACACCGAGGTGCGCGAGCTGGACCTGGCGTCCCTCGACTCGGTGCGCGCGTTCGCCGCGAAGCTGGCCGTCGACCACCCGGCGATCGACCTGCTGGTCAACAACGCGGGCGTCGTCCTGCTCGGCCCGCGCCGCACCTCCGCCGACGGCTTCGAGCTCCAGTTCGCCACCAACGCGCTGGGCCACTTCGCGCTGACCGGCCTGCTGCTCGACAACCTGGCCGCGGCCCCGCAAGCCCGCGTGGTCAACCTCAGCTCGATCACCCACCGCAACGCGCACCTCGACTTCGACGACCTGATGTCCGAGCGCCGCTACCGGGGCGCCCCCGCCTACGGCCGGTCCAAGCTCGCCACCACGGTCCTCGGCGTCGAACTCGACCGCCGCCTGCGCGCCGTCGGGTCGCCGATCCTCGGCGTGCTGGCCCACCCCGGCCTGACCCGCACCAACCTGACCCCGCGCGCGTGGGAGCACCGCGGCCGGCTCGGGCGGGTGATCGCGCGGCTCGGCCTGCTGGCCACCCAGCCGGTGGAGCGGGGAGCCCTGCCGCAGCTGCACGCCGCGACCGAACCCGGCGTGCGGGGCGGCCAGTTCTTCGGGCCGGCCAGGCTCTGGGAGACCGTGGGCCCCGTCGCCGAAGCCCGCTTCGGCCGGGAAGCAGCCGACCCTGCCATCGGCAGGCGGCTCTGGGCGGCGGCCGAGGACCTGACCGGCGTCCACTACCTCTGAACCCGCGGCCACCGGCCGTCCCGACCCGCCGCGACCACCCGGCCGTGATCGGAGCTCGGTCGTCCCGGGTGGGCCGCACGAACCGGTCGGCGATCCAGCCCGTGAGCCTGGGGCGGAAGCGGTGGTGGCGCTCGACGGATCAGGTCGTCGCCGCGTCGGCCGCCTTGGCCGCCCGCTCGATCCGCGCGCGCCGGTCCGCCCAGAAGGCCGCGTCCCGCCCCTGCCGGGCCATGCTCCCCGCGTCCATCTCCACCGCGCCGTCCAGCTGCTCGCGCAGGATGTCGGCGTGCCCGGCGTGCCGGCTGGTCTCGGTGAGCACGTGGACCAGGACGTTGAACAACATCACGTCGGGACGCGGCCACCAGGGGACGTGACCGGGCGCGTCGACGGCGAGCGCGGCGATCGTCGCGTCGGAGTGCGTCCAGACGCGGCGGTACAGGCCGATGATGTCCTCGCGCGTCTCGTGCTCGGTCGCCCACAGGTCGGCGCCGCGCTGCGAGCGGTCGTCCCACCGGGGGAGGGCCTCCGGGAACGGCCGGCCGAAGACCTCGCCGAAGTACCGGGACTCCGACAAGGACAGGTGCTTGACCAGGCCGAGGAGGTTGGTGCCGGTCGCGGTCAGGGGACGGCGCACGTCGTACTCGGACAGCCCGTCGAGCTTCCGGAGCATCACCTCGCGGATCTCTCGCAGGTCGCCGTGCAGGTACTGCTTCGCGAAGTCGTCGATCACGGGTACGAGCATGCACCACCGGCCCCGCACCCGGCCGCCGCCCGGCTGTTCCCGCCCGACCCGGCGGGAACGGCCACCGCGACCACCTGAACGCCGCGGTCGGACTACATCCGTTGCGGCGCCGTGATCCCCAGCAGGTCGAGCCCGTGGCCGAGGGTCCGCGCGGTCAGCCGGCACAGGGCCAGTCGGTTGCCGCGCACGGGTTCCTCGGCCTTGAGGACGGGGCAGTTGTCGTAGAAGGCGGTGAACGCGCGGGCCAGGTCGTAGAGGTAGCCGCAGAGCCGGTGCGGTTCGAGGGTGGCGGCGACCTCGGTGACGACGGCGCCGTAGGCGTCGAGCGCCAGACCGAGCGCCCGCTCGGCGGGGTGCGGCGGCACGGTGCGGTCGACCGTCGTGCCCTCGTCGCCCGCGTGGCCCAGGATCGAGCTGATCCGGGCGTGGGCGTACTGGAGGTAGACCCCGGTGTTGCCGGTGAAGGACACCATGCGGTCGACGTCGAACGAGTAGTCCTTCACCCGCGAGGTCGACAGGTCGGCGTACTTGACCGCGGCGATGCCCGCGGACTCGGCGATCCGGTCGAGCTCGGCCGCGTCGAGGTCGGGGTTCTTCTCCTCGACGATCGCCCGCGCGCGCGACACCGCGTCGTCGAGCAGGTCCATCAGGCGGACCGTGCCGCCCGCCCGGGTCTTGAACGGCGTCCCGTCCGGACCGAGGATCGTGCCGTAGGCGGCGTGCTCGGCGGTGACGCCGTCGGTGAGCCAGCCCGCCCGTCGGGCCGCCTCGAAGACCAGCTGGAAGTGCAGCGCCTGCCGCGAGTCGGTGACGTAGACCAACCGGTTGGCCTTGAGGTCGCGCAGGCGGTAGCGGATGGTGGCCAGGTCCGTGGTGTCGTAGCCGTACCCGCCGTCGCGCTTGCGGACCATCAGGGTGACCGGCTTGCCCTCGGGCCCGGAGACCTCCCGCGAGTAGAACACGAGCGCGCCGTCGCTCTCCACCGCCAGGCCCGCGTCGACCAGCTCCTGCACGGTGTCGCCCAGCATCGGGTTGTAGAACGACTCGCCGACCGAGTCCTCCGGCGTCAGCAGCACGTTCAGCCGGTCGTAGATCGCGCTGAACGACCGCTCGGACTCCGCGACGATGTCCTGCCAGACCGCGACCGTCTCCGGGTCGCCCGCCTGGAGCGCCACGACCCGCGAGCGGGACCGGTCGGCGAAGTCCGGGTCGGCGTCGAACTTCGCCCGCGCCGACCGGTACAGACCGTCCAATGCCGACACCGCCGAGGCGCCCTCGCCCAGCTCGTCCTGGTGCCACGCGGCGTCGGGGTGCTCGTCGAGGTACTGGATCAGCATCCCGAACTGGGTCCCGAAGTCGCCCAGGTGGTTCTGCCGGAGCACGTCCGCGCCGAGGAAGCCCAGCACGCGCGCGAGGCCGTCGCCGATGATCGTCGTGCGCAGGTGCCCGACGTGCATCTCCTTGGCGATGTTGGGCGCGGAGTAGTCGACCACCACCCGGCGACCGGTTTCGGTCGCGCCCACCCCGAGGCGAGCGTCCGCCAGGCGGGCGGCGACCTGCTCCCAGACCGCGCCATCGGTCACGGTGACGTTGAGGAAACCCGGCCCGGACGGCTCCACCGACCCGATCACCGCGTCGCCCTCGACGTCGAGCGCGGCCACGACCCGCGCGGCCAGGTCGCGCGGCGGCACGCCGACCCGCTTGGCCAGCGCCAGCGGTGCGTTGCACTGGAAATCGGCGCGATCGGATCGTCGCACCACCGGATCCGCGCCCGCCAGGTCCTCACGGACCCGGCCGATCGCCTCCGACATCGTCGTGGCGATCCGTTCCAGCAGCGACGGCACCTCCTGGTGGTGGGCACTCACCTGACACAGCCTCCTTCGTCGGAAGGCGATTGTCCCAGGCTCCACCGGTCCTCGGCCGAGCAGGGTCGGCGCCGTCGCCGCGCGCGCCGGCGCTACTCCCGGGCGACTTCCACGTCCTCCAGCACACCGAGCGCGTCCGGCACCAGGATCGCGGCCGAGTAGTAGGCGCTGACCAAATAGGACGTGATCGCCTTCTCGTCGATGCCCATGAACCGCACGTTCAACCCGGGCTGGTACTCGTCGGGCAACCCGGTCTGGCGCAGGCCGATCACGCCCTGCGCGTCCTCGCCGGCGCGCATCAGCATGATCGAGCTGGTCCTGGTCCTGCTGACCGGGATCTTGCCGCACGGGAAGATCGGCACGCCACGCCAGCCGGGGATCTGGTGGCCGTTGTGGTCGACACCGCTCGGGTAGACCCCGCGTCGGCTGCACTCCTTCATGAACGCCGCGATCGTGCGCGGGTGGGCCAGGAAGAAGGTCGGCTCCTTCCACACCACGGCGAGCAGGGCGTCCAGGTCGTCCGGGGTCGGCGGGCCGGTGCGGGAGTGGATGCGCTGGGACAGGTCGGCGTTGGCGAGCAGGCCGAACTCGCGGTTGTTGACCAGCTCGTGCTCCTGGCGTTCCCGCAACGCCTCGATGGTCAGCCGCAACTGCTGCTCGACCTGGTCCATCGGCTCGTTGTAGAGGTCCGCGACCCTGGTGTGGACCCGCAGCACGGTCTGCGCCACGCTCAGCTCGTACTCGCGGGGCGACACCTCGTAGTCGACGAACGTGCCCGGCAGCGACACCTCGCCCTCGTGGCCGGACGCCAGCTCGATCTCGGCCTCGCCCGCGGCGTTCTGCGCGGGACGCCGACCGGCGCGGAAGCTCTCCACGTGGGCGCGCAACGCGTCCGACCGCTCGACCATCGCCTCGAACGCCGTCTGCGTCATCCGCAGCGCCGTGCACGCCGTGACGGCCTTGACGGTGTACTCCCAGAAGTCGTCCGACTCCACCACGGCCTGGTAGCTGAAGTGGTCGCCGCCCGCCAGCACGGCGAGGACGACCTGGTCGCCGTACTCGCCCACGCCGACCTTGTCCGCCTTGCCGTGCGCGAGCAGGAAGATCTCCTCGGCGGGACGGCCCCGCTCCACGATCACGTCGCCCGGCCCGTACTCGTGCTGGACGAACTGGTCGGCCAGCGCGGCCAGCACCTCGTCGTCGTCGAAGTCGCGCAGCAGCGGCAGTTCCCGCAGTTCCTGCGGGATCACCCGGGTCTGCGCGCCCACCCGGGTGAACGTCACCCGACCGTCGCCGACGGTGTAGCTGAGCCGCCGGTTCACCCGGTAGGTGCCGCCGGACGCCTCGACCCAGGGCAGCAGGCGCAGCAGCCACCTCGACGAGATGTTCTGCATCTGGGGTTCGGACTTGGTGGTCGTCGCGAGGTTCCGCGCGGCGGCCGTGTCCAGGCTCTGCCGCGGTCGGTCGCCGTTCACGTCCAGGTCCGCGGACTCCGTGACAGTCACTGCCAGAACCACCTGTCGTCGTCGATGGGATCGGGGGAGCGGAGCGTCAGGTCCGGTAGCGCGGGTTGGTGGAGTGCCATTCGAACCCGCCCCCCATCCACGCCCGGACGCCGCGCAGGAACTGCTGCAGTTCCGGCGACGGCAGGGCCTGCAGTTCCCGATGGCCCGCCTCGAAGTCGCGGACGACGTCGTTGTGCAGGCCGACGGTGACGGCGGTGGCCTCCTCGACCGAGCAGTTCCGGTCGGCCACGACCTGCAGGACCATGTTGCAGACCGGGGTCTCGTCGGCCGCGTCCTTCGCCACCGAGTGCAGGTCGTTGACCAGCACCGAGGCGGTCCCGGCCTGCATGAGCAGGCGGCGCACGCGCGGGTCGTAGTACAGGTTCGCGGTGAGCTCGTAGCCGCCGACGGCGTCGACCACGGTCATCGACGTGTAGAAGCTGTCGTGCTGCCGGGCGGCGAGGTACTCCCACGCGGGCGGGTACTTGCCCGTGTGCCGCCACGCCGCGTAGGAGTTCCAGCTCACGAACATCGCGAACGTGGCGTAGCAGGCTCGTTGGACCTGCGCCGGCGTGCCTCGTCGGGCGAGGTGGCCGATCGCGGAGTTCAGGGCCACCAGCACCGGGTCGCCGCGCAGCGCCTCGTCCAGCTCGGCGGAGAACTCGCCGGCCGGCGCCACCGGGTCCATGGCCGACATCACCAGCGCGAGCCGCGGCGGCAGGTCCACCGGCACGGCGCCCATCCCGCTGTCGTCGGCGTAGAGGTCGTCGGCCGCCCACCAGGCGGCGTTGAGCCGTGCCGCGATCAGCAGGCGCTCGGGGTCGTCGGTGTCGGTGTGGGTGAGCATGGCCAGCCGCCCGAAGCCCGCCTTGCGCAGCGGTTCGAGGTCGTCCTCGGCGAACCCGCACTCCCTGGCCCAGGCGACGAGCCGGTCGTCGACCTCCGCCCCGAGCGGCTCGTCGACCCGTTCCACCACGGGGACGTAGAGGGGCGGCGCCGTGCCGTCGCCCCACGGCCGTTCGGCGTAGGCGGGGTGGTGGCCGAAGAGCTCGGCGAGGCGAGCGGCGGAGGTGCCCAGCCCGGACGGCCCGGCGAGCCGGGACGCCCCCGCCACCACGTCGTCGAGCATCGCGCCCACCCGCTCAGACACGGTCGGCCGCGATGAGCAGGTAGTGGAAGCTGCCCTCGCGATAAGCGGTCAGGAACGCCTCCTCGATCCCGGTCGCCACCGAGGACTTCTCGCGCAACTCCCAGTACGGGATCGTCGCCGCGGTCAGGTCGATCACGTTGATCGGGACGAAATCGTTGGCCGCCAGCGCCTTGAAGTACTCGCTGCGCGGGTGGATGTTGCAGATGTAGTGCTGGTCGATCTGGCTCACCGCGCGCGAACGGCCGCCGGTGACGTCGTTGTAGCACCCGGTGATGGTGACGTAGCGACCGCCCGGCGCGAGTTGGCGCGCGTGTTCGGCGAACAGTTCGTGCAGATCGACGTACATGGTGCTCTCGTTGTTCCAGATGCCTTTCATCGAGCCCGTTTCGAAGCGGGTGTCGAGCATGTTGCGCAGGTGGTACCTCACCTTGTCGGCGACGCCCCGCTTCCGGGCCTGCGCGTTGGCGAACTCGACCTGCTTCTCCGAGATGGACACGCCGTCGACCCGGCAGCCGAAGCGCTGGTTGGCCATGATGCTGGTGCCGCCCCGGCCGCAGCCCGCGTCGAGCAGCCGGTCGTCGGGCCCGATGTCGCCCAGGTTGTCGAGCAGCACGTCGGCCTGCGCGGTCTCGAGCCGGTGCATCTCGGCGATCACGGCCTCGTCGCGCCGCTCGGCGGGCACCTCCAGCACGGCGGGGTCGTAGTCGCCGATGCCGTAGTGGTGGTGGTAGAGGCCGTCGACCTCACCCAGGCGCAGGTTGACCGGATTCTTTTCGTTGTTCCAGTACGTGGCGATCGAGCGCTGGTAATCGGTGCGCAGCACCGGCCGGCCCTCGGTGTCCTGGAATGTCGCCATTGAATGAGCTCCCCACGTCGTTTGCCGCGACCCACGCCTGTTTTGGTCTTCGGCGAAACTAACACCGTGCTCCGGACGGGCGCAGTCACCCATTTGAGTGGCACGGTCGACAGGGGAAAAGAGAATCCACCTAGACTACTTCTCTCACTCAATGCGGCATTTTTCACCCGCACCGGTGATGGAAAGAACACGCCGAGTGGGTGTTCCGGCGCGCGACTACTCCGTCCAGGGCTGCGGGAGGAGGACCACCTTGCCGGTGACGGTGCCGGACTCGGCCAGGCGCACGGCGTCCGCGACCCGCTCCAGCGGCACGCGGGCGGCGATCGTGGGCGTCAGGGAGCCGTCGGCGAGCAGGCCGAACACCGTGCCGAGGTCGCGGGCCAGCCGGGCGCGGAACTTCGCGGCGTTGCGCTTGCCCGCCCACACGTTGAAGAACGTGGCGCGGCGCCCGTTGGGCAGCGCGTTCCACCACAGGAGGCGCACGACCAGCTTCAACACCGGCAGCATGGCCGAGCCGGGCTCGTCCTTCGTCGACGCGCTGCCGTACGCGACGAGCGCGCCCCGCCGGGCGAGCAGGCGGTAGGAGTCGACCAGGCCGGGGCCGCCGACGTGGTCGAACACCGCGTCCACGCCGTCCGGGGCCAACTCGCGGACCTTGCCCGGCACGTCGGCGTCGCGGTAGTCGACCGGGATCGCGCCCAGCGCCCGGACCGCGTCGTGGTGCCGCGCCGAAGCGGTGCCGATCACCCGCGCGCCGGCGAGCACGGCCAGTTGCACGAGCAACGACCCGACGCCGCCGTTCGCGCCCAGCACCAGCACGGTCTGGCCGGCCCGGACCTTGGCGAAGCCGTGCGCCATCTGCCACGCGGTCACCCCGTTGACGACCAGCGCCGCCGCCTCGGCCGCGTCCACGCCCGCCGGCACCGGCACCAGGTCGGCCGCCTCCACCAGGGCGTGGCTGGTCCAGCCGCCGGTCTTGGTCAGCGCCGCGAACCGCCCGCCGACCAGGCCCGGGTCCACGCCGGCGCCGACCGACGCGACCGTGCCGACCAGGTCGTAGCCGGGCACGAACGGGAACGGGGGCTGGTCGAAGTACTTGCCCTTGCGCATCTGCTTCTCGGCGAAGGAGACCCCGGACGCCTCGACCCGCACCAACGCCTGCCCCGGACCGGGGGTCGGGCGCTCGCGGTGGTGCAGCTCAAGGCCCTCGGGCTCGACCACGCCCGGCAGCACGACTTCCAGGACCTGCTCGGCGGACTGCTTGCTCATCGCTTCCTCCAGAGTCTGTGAGTGGTCAGTCACTCATGACTGAGTCAACGCGGCCGACAGGGGTCATGTCAAGGCGAATCAGGAAAAGAGTGGTTGGTCACTCACACTCGTTACGACGGGTACGCGTGTGCCTCGGTGGCCTTCACGGCGGCCCACAGCTCGTCACCGGGCCGGAGCCGGAGGTCCGCGACGGTCGCGGTGGTGACGTCGGCCAGCACGGGCGGCACGCCGTCCAGTCGCACGCGCGTGGTGTGGGCGTGCTGCTCGATCCCGGCCACGGTGACGCGCCACGCGTTGCGCGGGCTGCCGACCGGGCGCTCCGGGTGCAGGCCGACCGCGGTCGGGGGGAACACCACGTGCACCGGTCCGGTCACCGGCGTCGCCACGGTGAGCGTGCCGCCGGCGTCCAACGACACGGTCGTGCCGTGGGCCGTGCCGCGGTACAGGTTGAGGCCGACCAGGTCGGCGACGTAGTCCGTGCGCGGGCGGCGGGCCACGTCGGCCGGCGTTCCCTCCTGCACGACCTCGCCGTGCTCCAGCACCACCAGCCGGTCGGCGAGCACCATCGCGTCCAGCGGGTCGTGCGTGACGAGCAGCGTGTGGCCGGGGTAGTCGCGCAGGTGCCTGCCGAGCTCCGCGCGCACGTGCAGCCGGGTCGCCGCGTCCAGCGCGGCCAGCGGCTCGTCCAGCAGCAGCAGGTCCGGGCCGGTGGCCAGGGCGCGGGCCAGCGCGACGCGCTGCGCCTGCCCGCCGGACAGCGCGCGCGGCTTGGCCTTCGCGTGCGCGGCCAGCCCGACGCGGTCCAGCCACCGGGCCGCCTCCGCCCGCGCCGCCGCACGGCCCGCGCCCCGGGCCCGCAGCCCGAAGGCGACGTTCTCCAACGCCGACAGGTGCGCGAACAGCAGGTAGTCCTGGAACACCACGCCGATCGGACGCCGTTCGGCGGGCCGGAACACGGCCGGCGGCACGTCCCACGCCTGCCCGCCGAGCCGGATGTGCCCGCCGCTCAACGGGAGCAGCCCCGCCAGGGCGCGCAGCGCGGTGCTCTTGCCCGCGCCGTTCGGGCCGAGCAGGGCGACCACCTCGCCCGGCTCCACCACCAGTTCCGCGGCGAGCCGGAACGCGCCGCGGGTCACCCTCAGGTCGGCGTGCAGCGTCATGACGGCCCGCTGACCCACCGGTCGCGCAGCGCGGCCAGCACGCCCACGGACACCATCAGCAGCACCACGCTCAACACGATCGCCGCGTCCGGATCGGTCTCCAGGGCCAGGTACACGGCCAGCGGCATGGTGGTCGTCTCGCCCGGGAAGTTGCCCGCGAACGTGATGGTGGCCCCGAACTCGCCCAACGCCCGCGCCCAGCACAGCACCGTGCCCGCGACCACGCCCGGCAGGATCGACGGCAACGTGACCCGCCGGAACGCCAGCCAGCGCGACGCGCCCAGCGTCGCGGCGGCCTCCTCGTAACGCGGATCGGCCGCCCGCAGCGCGCCCTCCACCGAGATGACCAGGAACGGCATCGCCACGAACGCCTCCGCCAGCACCACCCCGGCGGTGGTGAACGGCAGCGAGACGCCGAACCACGCGTCGAGGTGCTGCCCGACGAGCCCGCGCCGGCCGAGCACGAACAGCAACGCCACCCCGCCCACCACGGGCGGCAGCACCAGCGGCACCGTCACCAGCGCCCGCAGCACGCCCCGCCCCGGCACGTCGCCGCGCGCCAGCAGCCACGCCAGCGGCACGCCCAGCACCAGGCACACCACCGTCGCCAGGCTCGCGCACACCAACGACAGCCGCAGCGCCTCGCCGACCGACGCGCTGAACAGCCGCGACGGCAGCGTGCGCCACGGCGCGCGGATCAGCAGGCCCACCAACGGGACGAGCAGGAACGCGAGCCCGACCACGGCCGGCAGCGCCAGCGCCACCGGCAGCCGGCCCCGGGTCCGACGACGGGTCGACCTCACGGCGCGTCGAACCCGGCCCCGGCGAGCACCGCCCGACCCCGGTCGGACCGCACGTGAGCCACGAACGCCCGCGCGCCAGCGGCGTTGCGGGCCTTGGCCAACGGCGCGATCGGGTAGTCGTTGACCGTCCGGTCGGCTTCCGGGAACCCGATGCCCTCGACCTCGCCGGCCGCCGACGCCACGTCCGTCCGGTACACCAGAGCCGCGTCCACCTCGCCGAGCCGCACCTTGGTCAGCACCGCTTTCACGTCCTGCTCCACGGTGTCCGGCCGCGCCACCACCCCGGCGGCCTCGAACGCCCGCTTCGCCGCCGCGCCGCACGGCACCTCCTGCGCGCACAGCGCGATCTTGGCCGCGTCGTCCGCGAAGCCCGCCAGGCCGGTGATCCCCGCCGGGTTGCCCGCGGGCACCGCGATCGCCAACCGGTTGCGCGCGAACGTGACCGGCTCGGCGGCCGTCCCGCCCGCGTCGACCACCTGCGCCATGTTCGCGGTCGCGGCCGAGGCGAACACGTCCGCCGGCGCGCCCTGCCCGATCTGCCGCGCGAGCGCCGAGCTGCCGCCGAAGTTGAACACGACGTCCACGCCGGGGTTGGCCGCCTCGAAATCCTCGCCCAGCCGGGTGAACGCCTCGGTCAACGACGCCGCCGCGAACACCGTGATCCGGTCGTCCGCGGTGGTTCCCGACGCGCCGCAACCCGCCAGCACCACCAGCAGCGCCACCAGCGCCGGCGCGCGCATCACGCCTCCGGGATCTCGACGACGACGTGCGTGGACTTGATCGACGCGACCGCCACGGCGCCCACCTCGAGGCCGAGCTCGTCGGCCGAGTCGCGGCTCATCAACGACACCACCCGGAACGGCCCGGCCTGCAGCTCGACCTGCGCCATGACCCCGTCCTTGACCACGCGCGTGACGATCCCGCGCATCCGGTTGCGCGCCGACGCGGCCACCGTCACGCCCGGCTCCGGCGCCTCGGCCAGGCGTTGGGCCAACTCGGCCAGCTCGCGACCGTCGACACCCTTGCGCCCGCTGTCCAGCTGCACCTCGGCCAGGCGGCCCTGGTCGATCCACCGGCGCACGGTGTCGTCGCTCACCCCGAGCAGGGCGGCGGCGTCACTGATCCGCAGATTCGGCACATCCAGCAGTGTAACTCCGCACCTGCGGAAGTTTGTGATCTTCGTTTCACCCCCGACCCGCCGGGTACGCCACCCGAACCCTGATCGGAGGACCGCCATGACGACCTCGAACGACCGCGTCGGCGCCCGCCGCAGTCCCGTCCAGGCGCTCGCGCTGATCGGCGGAGCGGTGTTCCTGCTGGTGGGGGTGCTGGGGTTCGTGCCGGGCGCGACGGTCGCCCTCGACGGCATCCGCTTCGCCGGACCGGCCTCCGAGGCCCTGCTGTTCGGCGTGTTCCAGGTCTCGGTGCTGCACAACGCCCTGCACCTGCTGTTCGGCGTGGCCGGGATCCTGGCGGCGTCCTCACGGGGCGCGTCACGCCTGTTCCTGGTCGCCGGCGGGTTCCTCTACCTGGTGCTGTGGGCCTACGGCTCGGTGGTGCACTCGATCGACCACGACGGCGGCGCGGCGAACTTCGCCCCGGTCAACCCGGCCGACAACCTGCTGCACCTCGGGCTCGGAGCCGGCATGATCATCTCGGCCGTGCTCGCCACGGTCGCCGAACGCGCCCGAGGCCGGTACCCCGGCCGCGAACAACGCGGTGCGTGACCGCCCGGCTGAAGGCCGCGCGCACCACGTCGCGTAAGTTCACCCGGGGAGGCGCTTGACTGGGAGGGCGTAGATGGCGAGTTCCGGAGGACGACGGCATTTCGGGCGAGTGGACCCGTTCTGCCTGTTCATGGTCCTGCCGCTGGTGCTGATCGCGGGCATCCTGATCTGGGGTGGCCTGGCTTGGGTCGGCGTCGTCGTCATCGTCTGCGGAGCCCTCGTGGTGCTCATCGACTCGTGGACCAACCGCCCGCTCCCGTTCGACGTGCCCGAGGACGACGACTACGACTACGACCCGCCGGCACCCGGCCGGCGCGCGTACTAGGCCCGCGGGAACGTCTCGGCGAGGGCGTCGTCCACCGAACCCGGCCGGATCGGCGTGACGAACAGCTCGCGCAGCAGCAGCGAGGCCGCGCGCGCCGGGTCCAACCCGGACTGCCTGCCCGTCAGCCGCTGCACGAGCCCGGTCAACCGCAACGCCACCCGCACCACCGCGCCCGGCAGGCGGCGCACCTCGCGCGGATGACCGGCGGCGGCCGCGATGCGACCGATCATGTCCGGCCACGTCAGGTTCTCGGCCGCCACGGGGATGTCCTGACCGGACGCCCGCTCCAGCGCGTCGACGGCGACCTCGGCCACCTGCGCGACCGTCGTGGCGGCGCTGCCACCGGGCGGCGCGAGCAGCGGGGACCGTGACCGGACCCACTTGTCCAACGGGCCCGACCAGTTCGGCAGCCGGTCACCGGCCCGGCCGAACACGAACGGCAGCTCCAGCACCGCCACCGGCAGGTCCGGCCCCGCCGCCGCACGGCCCGCCCGTGCCTGCTCGACCCGGCTGCGGACGTACGGGTGGCGTTCGGCCAGCTCCCACTCCGGGTGCAGCCGGTGGAAGTGCGTGTAGTACGACCCGAGCACCACGGCTCGGCTCAGCCCTTCCTCGCGCGCGGCGGTGAGCAGCCGCACGACCGGCGCCACGTTGCCCCGGTGGAACACCGGGTAAGCGGGCCGGCGCGGCACCTCCCGGTCGTCCGCGCCGGCCGCGAACACCACGCCGTCGTGCCCCGCGAGCAACGCCCGGAACTCCGCCTCCGCGGCCGTCGTCGCGTCGAGGGCGTGGTCGACGCCGTCGCGCGCGGTCCGCGCCACGGACGTCACCTCGTGCCCCCGTGCCCGCAACCGTCCGACGACGTGCTGCCCGACCAACCCGCTCGCACCCACCACCAGGACCTTCACGGACCGATCATGCCCGTCCCGTCACGCGTAGGTGTAGCTGCCCCGGTGGTCCAGGGTCGAGGACACGGTGACGCCGAAGGGCTCCAACGTCTCCTCGACGTCGACCACGTTCGCCACGCCACCACCGGGCCGGTACCGGTCGGCGCCGAAGCCCCAGCGCTCCTGCCAGCGGGACCAGAGCCGGTCGATGTGGCAGTGGTGCAGGAAGAACACCGGGTCGTTCGGCGAGTCGACCTGCGCCATGTGGCCGCCGACCCAGACGTGGACGCGGTTGTGCAGGTTCGGCGACAGGCCGCCCTCCGCGCGGTTGCGCATGCCGCTGCTCGACGAGGAGTTCCACGGCGACACGTCGTAGGTCGACACGCCCATGACGGTGTCGACGTCGGAGGTCGTGGGCAGCGAGCCGCGCAGCGCCATCGCCCGCCGCAACGACGTCGAGGACGTGGCGCTGACGTTGATCCGCCACCTCGTGGAGCCGGCGAACGGGCCGCTGAGCACGGCGCCGTTGCCGCCGGAGCCGTTGCCGCCCATGAAGTCGGAGGTGAAGGGCGCGCCGGTGGTGGAGCGGTTGGCCGTCCAGTTCCAGTACGGCAGGTCCACCGCCGGGTTGATCGCCTTGAGGCCGTTCTCCAGCTCCAGCAGGAACCGCCGGTGCCACGGCAGGAACGACGACGACATGTGCGCGTAGTTGTGGCTGTTGACGGCGTTGAAGTACGTCATGTGGGTGCGCACGAACCAGTCGTAGTTGCGGCCGCCGGCCTGCGCCTTCAGCGCCTTCACGGCGGCGACGAAGTCGGCCTTCTCGGTGGCCGTCAGCGCGGCCGCGCTCTTGCGGGTGCCCATGGCTTCGTTCCTTTCGCGGGCGGTCGGGCGCCGATCACTTGTGCGGGTGGTCGGCGTCGTGGGTCAGCTCCTGGTCTCCGAGCTGGTCCACGGCGAGCTTCGCCAGCTTCTTGAGGCCGTCCCGGTTGTCCCCCTCGTCCAGGGGGACGGGGTCGAAGTGGTTGAGCGTGCTGAGCACCGCGGTGTAGGTCGCGGTCGAGTCGGGCGCCACGGGCAGCTCGACCTGCATGACGCCGAGCTTCTTGCCGTTGATGTGGACCTTGTGCTTGCCGTTGGCCTTGTCGTGCTCGCCCTTGATCTTCTTGCCCTTGTAGGTCTCCTCGAAGTCACGGGGATCGGCGAGGGCCGCGACCCTGCTCGGACCGGCCGTGGCGCCGGAGGAGGCGAGGCCTGCGAAACCGGCCGCGGTGACGGCGATGAGAGCGGCGGTCGCGCCGTGCCGGAACACGTCTCGGCGGGAGATGTCGTTCATGGGAGTCCTTCGGCGGCGTCGGGTTCTTCGAGGCCCCCCAACGGTGTCGTGACTCCGACCGCGACCGACCGCACCTCTCCGCCGAGCGTGCGACCGCTCGTGCCGTCGAACAACGGCACTCACCCGTTCGTGTCAGGTGTGCACCTTTGTGGGTAGGGCCGAAGTACCCAGGGTGCGCGCCCGCGTGCACGGGCGGTGGATCAGGCGGCGCGCAACGTGAGCAACGAGATCTCGCTCGGTGCGAAGACGCGCAGCGGCGGACCCCAGAAACCCGCGCCCCGGCTCGTGTACAGCCGGGTGCGCTCGCCGTGGCGGCTCAACCCCGCCAGCACCGGCTGCTGGAGCCGCACCAGC
Organism: Actinosynnema sp. NPDC049800; assembly: GCF_040656635.1. Classification (NCBI taxonomy): domain Bacteria; kingdom Bacillati; phylum Actinomycetota; class Actinomycetes; order Pseudonocardiales; family Pseudonocardiaceae; genus Actinosynnema; species Actinosynnema sp. NPDC049800. Next base: position 39,341 of record NZ_JBFAMT010000019.1, read on the forward strand.
AGGTGGAACGGCCAGATCTGCCCGCCGTGCGTGTGCCCGGACAGCTGGAGGTCGACGCCCGCCGCGACGGCCTTGGGGATCTCGCTGGGCTGGTGCGCCAGCAGCACCACCGGGTCGTCGGCGCGCGTGCCCGCGAGGGCGGCGTCGAGGTCCGCACCGTGCCCGGCCTCGCCCGAGTGCGCTCCGGTGATGTCGTCCACGCCCGCGAAGACCAGCCGGGCGTCGCCGCGGTCCAGCACCCGGTGCTGGTTGTGCAGGCTCGTCCAACCCAGCTCGGTCATGTGGTCCAGCCACGCCTGGGCGTTGCTGATGTACTCGTGGTTGCCCGATACGTAGAACCGGTGCGGTGCCCGGATGTCGCCCAGTGCGGCGGCCTGGCCGCGGCGTTGCTCCACCGTGCCGTCCGCGATGTCGCCGACGTGCACGACGACGTCCGGGTCGAGGGCGTTGACCGCCGCCACCGTGTCCGCGGACCACTTCGTGCGGTCGATCGCGCCGTAATGGGTGTCCGCGAGCACCGCGACGGTGAGCCCGTCGAACGCCGCGTCCAGCCGGGGGAGCGGCACGTCGGTCCGCTTCACCCGCGGCACGCGGCGCGCCTCGCGGAGGCCGTACCCGACCAGCGCCAGGCCGACGACGAGCAGGGTGACCGCGACGAACCGCGCCCGGAACGGGTTCTCCACGCCCGCCACTGCGAGCACGATCCGCAGCACGTGCGTGATCAGGGTCCAGGCGAAGAACACCCACGCCACGCCCAGCACCAGGTGCGCGACCCGGGACGCCCGGTCGGAGTGCCGGCGGCCGTGCGCGCGGACCAGCAGCAGCGGGAACGCCACCGACGTGACGACGAAGAACGCCGTGCCGAGGACCTGCACCGGCCACGGCCACCGCGCGCCCGGTGCGAGCAGGCCCGTCCAGGGCACCCAGAACAGCAGCGCGGTCACCGTGAGCAGCACCGCCGTGAAGATGACGCGGCGCCGCGCGGACGGGCGGGGCGGCGCGGTCGTCGTGCTCGACATCGGGTCTCCTCGGCGGCTTTACGAACCAGCGGGCTCTTATCGACGGTAGCCCGCCGTGCGGCCGGTGTCCAAGTTTGCCGCCGGGGTGGGCGGAAACCCTGGTCGCATGGCTGACGAGCGCGAACGCGAGGGTCACTCGCCGGAGGAGTTCCGGGTCGAGACGCCGGAGGAGGACGAGCGGCTGGCCGCCTCGCGGCGCCGGATCGACGAGGCCAAGGCGGTCGCCGCGGACCTCGCCAGGACCACGCCGGACCCCCTGCCCGACAGCGAGCCGCCGCACGGCCCCGTCCCCGGATCCTGATCTTCGCCGCGCCTCCGGGGCAGGTCCATAGTGGACTCACCCGAATGGCGGTTGAGAACGTGAACACCGGTATGGATAGTTCGATCTTCCGCGAGGGTGTTCAGCCGATCGCCGCTTGACTTGGGGGTAACCGGGCGTGGCTCGTCCAACCCGCTCCGTGGTGGACGACCCGCTTTCGTCACCCGGTCAGGCCGGGCTGCGCCGGGTCCGGTTGCTCACCGGGGCCTACGCCTGGCTCAGCTCCATCGCGTTCGCGGTCCAGCTGGTGGTCATCGGGGCCGGGCCCGGCCGCTTCGTGCTGGCCGCGCTGGTGCCGCTGGTGCTCGTGTCGTGGCTGCCGCGACCGAACCGGGACAGCTGGCTGATCGCGCTGGTGGAGTGCGCGGTCGTGCACGGCGCGATGTTCGTGCTGCCCACGCCGCAGCCCGCGCTCGGCTTCGTCTTCGCCGTGACGGTGCAGCGCGCGCTGCGCGGCGCCGACCACGAGCGTTTCCCCCTCCGGGCGATGCCTGCCCTGTTGGGGTTCCTGACCGGGTTCACGGTGTGGCTCTCGGTCACCCCCGTCGCGGTGACGGGGCCGATGGTCGCCTCCGTCGTGATGCCGTTGGTGGGCCTGGCGGTCGTGGCGACGGCGTTGCACGAGACGGCGCGCTCGGCGCGGCTCGTGCGGGACGCGCACCGCACCGTCGAGGCCGTCGTGCGGGCCAGCCCGGTCGGGCTGGTGCTGGTCGACGCCGACGGCGCGCCGCGGCTGCACAACGACCGGGCCCGTGAGCTGCTGGCCTGGTCCGGGGCGAGCCCGGGGCGGGTGCCGTGCCCGCACGGTCCGGACATCACCGACTGCGAGCGCGGCTGCCGCTCGGCCGACGACGCGGTGGAGGTCCGCGTGACCCGGGCGGACGGTTCGACCGGCGTGCTCGCGGTGCAGGCGGTGCCGGTCGACGACGTCTCCGAGCGGCACACCCTGGTCACCGCGCTGGACGTGAGCAAGCGCCGTGAGCTGGAGGACCAGTTGCGCACCCGGGCCGAGCGGGACGAGCTGACCGGGCTCGCCGGGCGCACGCACTTCCTGCACCTGGTGGACCAGGCGCTGCCGGCCGGCGAGGCGGTGGGCCTGCTGGTGATCGACCTCGACGGGTTCAAGGAGGTCAACGACGCCGAGGGGCACGAGGCGGGCGACTGGTACCTGGTGTCGGCGGCCGAGCGGATCGGCCGGGCCGTCGGGCCCGTGGCCACCGCCGCGCGGCTCGGCGGCGACGAGTTCGCCGTCCTCGCGCCCGGTCACGACGTGCGTGACGCGGCACGGCTGGCCACCCGGATCCTGTCGGAGCTGGCGCGGCCGTTGACCGGGCTGGGGCACGACACCGTGATCCGGGCCAGCGTCGGCATCGCGGTGTCGTCACCGGGGGTGGGTACGGCGGACCTGCTGCGTGACGCGGACACCGCGATGTACGTGGCCAAGCGCGAGGGAGGCGGGCGGATCCGGCTGTTCCGGCCGGAGATGGGCGAGCGGGTGCTGGCCCGGCAGCGCGACAAGGCCGACCTGCGCACGGCCGTGTCCGACGGGCAGCTGGTGCTGCACTACCAGCCGATCGTGGACCTGGCGACGTCGCAGGCGGCGGGCGCGGAGGCGTTGGTGCGGTGGCAGCGGCCGGGGCACGGGCTGCTCGGGCCCGGCGAGTTCATCGGGCTGGCGGAGGAGACCGGCCTGATCGTGCCGCTGGGCAACAAGGTGCTGGCCGGCGCGTGCGAGCAGGCGATGCGGTGGCGCGAGCAGGGGCGTGCGCTCGGGGTGACGGTGAACGTGTCGACCAGGCAGCTGTCCGCGCCCGCGTTCCTGCCGTCGTTGGACCGGGTGCTCAAGACCACCGGGCTCCCGCCGGAGCGGCTGACGATCGAGGTGACCGAGTCGGTGTGGGCCGACGGCGCGGCGATGCGCGGGCTGATGGAGGTGCGGGAGACCGGGGTGCGGGTGGCGCTGGACGACTTCGGCACCGGCTACTCGTCGCTGAGCTACCTGCAGCGCTACCCGTTCGACGTGGTGAAGATCGACCGGTCGTTCACCAACGCCCTCTCCGAAACCGGGCGCACCGCAGGCGTCGTGCGCTGCATCATCGACCTGGCGGAGGTCCTGGGCGCCCACACCGTGGCCGAGGGCATCGAAACGCAGGCCCAGGCGGACTGGCTCCGCAACGCCGGCTGCGCCTACGCCCAGGGCTACCTCTTCGGCCGCCCCGACCTGGCCGAGAACTGGGACACCCAGCCCTCCGTCCCCCACTGACCCCGCGTGCCGAACCTTCAGGCCCCTGGGTTCAACGCCCGGGTTTCCGGGTTGAACCGCCGGCGGGTACCCGAACGTAGGACTCAGTGGGCCTGAGGGTTCGACACGCGGGGCCTGGACGTTCGACACGCGCGAGTCAGGGGAGGTCGGCGAGGGTGTTCCAGAACATCAGCTCGTAGGAGTGCAGGAGGCGGGCGGCCGGCATGGCGGCGGCGGGGGACCAGCCGGTGTCCAGGACGCCGTCCAACGCGCGCAGGCCGAGGGCGTCCAGCTCCGGCGCGGGTTCGGCGAAGAAGTCGAAGAACGCGCAGCCCGCGTCGTCGAAACCGTAGTGCTCGCGCAGCGCGGCGGCGATCGTCGCGCAATAGCCGCCCCATTCCGCGAAGTTCGCCAGAATCGCGAGGAGCGCGTCGTGCGGATTGCCGTCCAACGCCAGCCTGGCCACGAACGACGGATATGCCTGACATCCCGGCAACGGTCGGTACGCGGCCACGTCATCCGAGGTCAGGCCGCACGCGGCGGCGAAATCGGCCAGTTTGGCCAACGCCAGCCCCTCGCCTCCGGCGACCGTCGCGAAGAACTCGCGCTGCGCCGGCACGGGAGACTGCGCGGCCAACGTGAGGAACGCTCGCCAGTCGCTCTGCACGATGCGGTGCTCTTCGGCCGCCAACGCCTGCAACGTGGCGAGCGGCGCCTCGCCGGACGCGATCAGCGGCACCAGCCGGTTCGTCCCGCCCTCGCCCTTCAGTTCCTCCCGCACCCGCTCCAACAGGTCTTTCGCGTCCTTCGCCATCGTTCCCCCTCGTCCCGGCACCGCCCGTCACCGCAGACGGCGGCATGACCAATAGGCACTCTATAGAGCCTCCCGGCGTCGCGCGGATGGGCATGCGCGTCGGTTCTGTGGATGAAGAGTCGGCAACAGGGATTGACGCGGACTCCCCTTTACCGGTCTCATGTCCCCGCCTTGTCGAACGTCAGCGTTGCCTCAGTGGGGAGTGCCGGGATTGCGCGTCGCCGGAGAACCGTCGGTCGAAAACGGCGAAATCCCGATCGGTAAACAGCATCAGCTGTGGATGGGTTACCTGGCTTTCGGCCTGTTATCGGTCGGGGTCTACTACGCGCTGCCGATCTTCGTCGGCACGATTCCGCTGCGGGTGGTCGTCTACTGCGCGGTGAGCACGTCCGCCGCCTTCGCCGTGTGGTGGGGCGTGCGGCGCAACCGGCCCGAACCCCGCGCGCCGTGGATCGTGCTCGGCCTGAGCCAACTCGTGTACGCCCTGGCCGACACCACGTTCTACATCGCGCACTACGTGCTCAACGACGCGAGCTACCCGTCCATCGCGGACGCGTTCTACCTGGGCCACTACCCGCTCGTCGTGGTCGGCCTGCTCATGCTGATCCGGCAGCGCCGCGCCGACCGCGACCTGCCCAGCCTCCTCGACGCGGTCTCGCTCACGGTCGTCGCGGGCCTGCTGTCGTGGGTCTTCGTGATCGGCCCGCAGACCCGGCTCGGCACGCCGCTGCTGGTCGAGATGGTGTCGCTGGCCTACCCGCTGATGGACCTGGTGCTGCTGCTGGTCTCGCTGCGGCTGCTGTTCGGCGGCGGGCGGCGTGACGCGTCCTTCGTGCTGCTGGCCCTGTGGCTGGCCGCGATCCTCACGGCCGACACCGTGTACGTGTTGCAGCGCCTTGACCTCAGCTACGCGGCGGGCAACTTCCTGGACGCGATCTGGCTGACGGGCAACCTGGCCCTCGGCGCGTGCGCCCTGCACCCGTCGATGGGGCGGATGGCGCAGGCCGTCGACGTGCCCGCGCTGCGGCTGAGCTGGCCGCGGCTGGCGATCCTGTCCGGCGGCGCGTTGATCGGACCGGCGTTGTTGCTGGTGCAGAACGCCCAGGGCGTGCGCCGGGACGTGCCGGTGATCGCGGCGGGCTGCGCGGTGCTGTTCGCGCTGACCGCCACCCGCCTCGCGGGCCTCGCGGTCGACCAGCGCAGCCTCGCCATCACCGACAGCCTCACCCGGTTGCGCAGCCGTCGCTACTTCGAGGCGCGCCTGGCCGACGACCTGGCACGGGCCAGGCGCACCGGGCTACCGCTCGGCGTGGTGATCCTCGACGTCGACCGGTTCAAGTCGATCAACGACCGGTTCGGGCACCCGGCGGGTGACCGGGTGCTGGTCGAGGTGGCCAACCGGCTGCGCGCGATCGCCGGGCCGGGCCGGGTGCTCGCCCGGTACGGCGGCGAGGAGTTCGCGCTGATCGCGACCGGTGTGGACGCCGAGAACCTGAGCCGCCTCGCGGAACGGTTGCGGCACGGGGTCTCCCACCATCCGATCGCCGTGAGCGGTCGTAGATCGGTGACGGTTACGCTCTCCGCCGGCACCGCCGCGTTCGCGCCGCACTACGGCACCGCGTCCGCGTTGGTGTCGGCGGCTGACCGCGCGTTGTACCTGGCCAAGGATCTCGGTCGGGACCGGGCGGTCGCCGGTGGCACATCGCTCACCGAGCACCGGGAGGACGTCGCGGTGGACTACCTGAACCAGGTCGCGGACCTGGTCGACCTGCGCGTGGCCAGTCCCGGGCGCAGCCTGGCCATCGCCGAGTGGGCGCGCACCGTCGCCGAGCACCTGAAGCGGGACCAGGCCGAGGTCCACAACGCGCACCGCGCGGGACGGCTGCTCGACGTCGGCATGATCGTGCTGCCCGACGACCTGCTCACCGAGTCCGGCCCGCTCACCGACCAGCAGTGGCACCTGCTGCACGAACACCCCGACAGCGGCGCGCGCATGGTCGGCGTGCTGCCCGACCACGGCGAGGTGGCCGAGGTCATCCGCCAGCACCACGAGCGGTGGGACGGCGCCGGCTACCCCAACGGCCTGGCCCGCGACGGCATCCGGGTCGAGGCGCGGATCCTGTCGGTGTGCGACGCGTGGGCGGCGATGCGCGCCGACCGGCCGCACCGGCGTGCGTTGACCCACGAGCAGGCCGTGCGCGAGCTGCGCTCCGGCCGCGGCGCGCGGTTCGACCCGGACCTGGTCGACGTGTTCCTGGCGTTGCTGGAGAAGGGCGTGGTCGGCGACCTGTCCGCCGGACCCGGCTCGGCGGTGCCGCGGGAGGACAGCCGCCTATCCTGACGCCATGTCGCGCCGGGCCCTGATCACGATGTCGACGGACGAGGTGCGCGCGTTCCTGGAGGAGCAGCGCGTCGTCACGGTGGCCACGATCGGCCCGAACGGCAGGCCGCACCTCGTGCCGCTGTGGTTCGTGGTGGAGGACGGCGAACTGGTCGGCTGGACCTACCGGTCGTCGCAGAAGGTGGCGAACCTGCGCCGCAAGCCGGAGGCGACGTTGCAGCTGGAGGCGGGGGAGACCTACGACCAGCTGCGCGGCGTGGCCATGGAGTGCGACGCCCGGCTGGTCGAGGAGCGGGCCGAGGTGGCCCGCATCGGCGTGGCGGTGGCGGCGCGCTACACCGGGCACAGCGGGCCGGAACTGGACGCGTTCGTGACCGCCCAGGCGGTGAAACGGGTCGGGCTGCGGTTCGCGCCCACCTCGGTCGTCTCCTGGGACCACCGCAAGCTCAGCGGCACCTACTGACCGCCGGGAAGACCGCCGAGCGGCCCCCCGCAAGCGAACGCAAATTTCCGCAAGCGCCGTGCAAGCGGCCAGTGCGGCCTGCCCGTAGAAGCGGTAGTCAACTTTTTGCGTCTTTCAGTAGACATCTTGCGGTCACCTGATCGTCCTGCTTATGGTGTGCGCCACGCCACACCTTGTGACTTCCCTGCCCGCAGCTCGAGGTCCCGTCCAACGAAGGGCTGAACCCATGCGAGTCAACCCCACCCTCCGACGCCCCCTGGCGCTCGGCGCGACGGCGGTGGCCACGTCCCTGCTCGCCGCGCTGACCATCGCCGCCGCGCCGGGCGAGGTCGCCGCCCAGGTCGCCGCGGCGGCCAGGTCGCCGTTCGGGATCCCCGGCCGGGGCGCCGACGTGCCGTTCGTCGAGCACGAGGCCGAAACCGCCGCCACGAACGGCACGAAGATCGGGCCCGGCCGACGCCGGGGCACGCTGGAGGGCGAGGCGTCCGGCCGCCGTGCCGTGACCCTGTCCGGCCAGGGCAAGTTCGTCGAGTTCACCCTCACCGAGCCGGCGAACTCGATCGACCTGCGGTACAGCGTCCCGGACGGCAACGGCGGCGCGGGCATCACCGCGCCCCTGTCGCTCTACCTCGACGGCACGAAGACCGGCAGCCTCACGCTGACCTCGAAGTACGCGTGGCGCTACGGCGGCTACCCCTACGCCAACGACCCGAACCAGGGCAAGCCCCACCACCTCTACGACTCCACCCGCGCCCTGTTCGGCCGCACGCTCGCCGCGGGCTCGAAGGTCATGCTCCAGGTCGACGCGGGCGACACCGCGCCGTCCTACACGATCGACCTGGCCGACTTCGAGCTCGTCGCCCCCGCGGCCGCGCGACCCGCCAACTCGGTCTCCGTCACCGACCACGGCGCCACGCCGGACGACGGCACGAACGACAACGCCGCCTTCGACGCCGCGGTCGCCGCCGGGAAGTCCTCGGGCCGCGAGGTGTGGATCCCGGCCGGGCGGTTCACCGTCACCAAGCACGTCACCGTCGACCAGGTCACCGTCCGCGGCGCGGGCCACTGGCACAGCGTGGTCGCCGGCGACCGGGTCGGCTTCTACGGCCTCGGCGAGCCGTCGAGCTGCGGCCAGGGCGGCAACTCCGGCGTGAGCACGCGCGTCGGCCTGCACGACTTCGCGATCATCGGCGAGGTCACCAACCGGGTCGACTGCGACCAGACCAACGCCATCGGCGGCGCGCTGGGCGGCGGCTCGGTGATCTCCGGCATGTTCCTGCAGCACACCAAGGTCGGCCTGTGGCTGGACGGCCCGTTCTCCGGCCTCACCATCCGCGACAACAAGGTCGTCGACCAGCTGGCCGACGGGATGAACCTGCACCGCGGCATCAGCGACGTGCTGATCGAGCACAACCTGTTCCGCAACATCAGCGACGACGGCATCGCGTTCTGGTCGGAGCACCAGGCCGATCACGGCAACACCATCCGGCGCAACACGGTGGTGGTGCCGATGAAGGCCAACGGCATCGCGATCTACGGCGGCCGGGACAACGTCGCCACCGAGAACGTCGTGGCCGACACCCAGGACCAGGGCGGCGGCATCCACGTCGGCAACCGCTTCTCGTCGGTGCCCCTGTCCGGCACGACCACCCTGTCGAAGAACACCACGCTGCGCGCCGGCGTGCTCGACTCGAACTGGCAGTTCGGCGTGGGCGCGCTGTGGTTCGACGCACGGGACGGGGCGATGAACGGCCGGATCGACGTCACCGACACCGACCTGATCGACAGCAACTACGAGGCCATCCAGTTCATCAGCGGCACGATCACGAACGTCCACTTCGACGGCGTGCGCATCAACGGCGCGGGCACGTTCGGCATCCAGCTCCAGTCGCCGGGCGCGGCGTCGTTCACCAACGTCACCGCGACCGGTCTCGGCCGGGCCGGCGTCTACAGCTGCCTCGGCGAGAACGGGTTCCAGCTCACCAAGGGCGCGGGCAACTCCGGCTGGGACGGCCCGTCGTACTGCGGCCCGTGGCCGGACCCGATCTACACCGATCCGACCAACCCGCCGACCAGCACCACGACGACCACCACGACCGTTCCGCCGGGCGGCAACCTGGCCAGGGGCAAGGCGGTCAGCGCCTCCACGGTGAACGGCGGCTTCCCGGCCGCGAACGCCGTGGACGGTGACTCGAACACGTACTGGGAGAGCGCGAACAACCAGTTCCCGCAGTCGCTGACCGTCGACCTCGGACGGTCGGAGAACGGCGGCAACGCGGTGGACGGTGACGCGAACACCTACTGGGAGAGCCCGAACAACGCGTTCCCGCAGACGTTCACCGTCGACCTGGGCAGCCGCATCGCGGTGAACCGGCTCGTGCTCAAGCTCCCGCCGGCCACCGCGTGGGCCGCGCGCACGCAGACGTTGTCCGTGTCCGGCAGCGCGGACGGCGCGACCTACGGCCAACTGGTGGCGTCGACCGGGTTCCGGTTCGACCCCGCGTCCGGCAACCAGGTGAGCGTCCCGGTCTCCGGCGCGCACCGCTACCTGCGGCTGACGTTCACCGGCAACACGGGCTGGCCCGCCGCGCAGCTCGCCGAGTTCGAGGCGTACGCGGGCTGACGCCTCGACCGGGGGTGGTCCCGCGGCAACGACGCCGGCGGGACCACCCCCGTGCCACCGCAGACGCCCCGGTTGCCGTTCCGCTCACCCGTCCCGACCGGGTGCTGACCCGCGCGTGCCGCGCCGCCGGCTCACCCGTCGCGCCATGCCCGCTGACCGGCCACGACCTCCCGGAACAGCCGCTTGAACCCGTCGAACGCGTCCTCGCCGACGCGTTCGGCGTGGCGGCGCTCGATGGCGGCCACGATCGCGTCCGACCGGCTCATCTGGGCCAGCCCCCGCTCGGTGGGCACGACCAGCTTCGCGCGCCGGTCGTCCGGGTCCGGCTGCCGGGTGACGTACCCCAGCGCCTCCAACTCGTCGAGCACCTTGCCGACGACCTGCTTGTGCTGACCGGACCGGCGGGCGAGGTCGGTGGCCCGGGTGCCCTCCTCGTCCAGGTAGGCGAGCACCGCGCCGTGCTGCGGGCGCAGGTCGGGGTAGCCGTCCCGGGCGAGGGTGTCGAACAGCTCCTCCTGCACGGCGAACAGCAGCCGGCCGGTGAGCACGCCCAGGTCGGGGTCGGTGTGCTTGCGCTCGCCTCGGCGCATGGACCCTCCTTTGGTCACCTGAGGTGATAGTCACCAATATTGACGATCACCAACTATGACTATATCGTCGTGGTCATGATCAAGCAGCAGGAGGGGGCCGTCGTGGACGGCCGCGTGAAGGTCGCGATCGTGTACTACTCGGCCACCGGCAACATCGCGCAGATCGCCCAGGAGATGGCCGAGACCGCGGAGAAGGCGGGCGCCGAGGTCCGGTTGCGCAAGGTCGCGGAGCTCGCGCCGCGGTCCGCGATCGACGCCAACCCCGAGTGGGCCGCCAACGACGCCGCGACCGCCGACCTGCAGGTCGCCGTCGCCGACGACCTGGTCTGGGCCGACGCGGTGATCGTGGGCACGCCGACCCGGTTCGGCAACGTCGCCTCGCAGCTCAAGCAGTTCCTCGACACGCTCGGCGGCGTGTGGCAGCGGGGTCTGCTGGCCGACAAGGTCTACAGCGGGTTCACGTCGACCGGCACGCTGCACGGCGGCCACGAGTCGACGCTGCTGGCGTTGGCCACCACGTTCCACCACTTCGGCGGCATCGTGGTCGCGCCCGGCTACACGCACCCGGACAAGTTCGCCGACGGCAACCCGTACGGCACCTCGCACCACGACGCGGGCGGCACGGCGGCCGTGGACGACACCGTCCGCGCGGCGGCACGGGTGCAGGCCGAGCGCGTGGTCCGCTTCGCCCGCGCGGTCGCGGCGGCGTGATGACCGTCCAGGGCGCCGTCGCGCCGGGCTACGAGGGCGTGCGCGAGGAATTCGCGGCGGTGGTGGCCGCCGAGCCCGGTCTCGGCGCACAGCTGGCCGTCTACCGGGGCGGAGAGCTGGTGGTCGACCTCTGGGCGGGGTTGGCGGAGGACGCGTTGCTCGCGCTGTACTCCTCGGGCAAGGGCGCGGCGCACCTCGTGGTCGCGCTGCTGGTGCAGGACGGCGTGCTCGACCTGGACCGCGCGGTCGCGTCGTACTGGCCCGAGTTCGCCGCCGGCGGCAAGGAGCGGGTGACGCTGCGGGACCTGCTCGCGCACCGGGCCGGGCTCGTCGGCGTGCCCGGCGGGTTCGACGCGGAGGAGTTGGCGGACGACCGGCTCCTCGCGCAACGGCTGGCCGGCGAGCGCCCGGCGTTCGGGGACGGGTACGGCTACCACGCCCTGACGATCGGCGCGCTGACCGGCGAGGTGGTGCGCCGGGCGACCGGGCGGACGTTGCGGCAGGTGTACGAGGAGCGCGTGCGGGCGCCGTACGGGCTGGACTTCCACCTCGGGCTGCCGGCGGACCTGGAACCCCGGTACGCGCCCGTGCAGCCCGCCGTCTCGCCGTCGCCGATACCGGTGGGGTTGACCGCGCTCGCGTTCAACACGCCGTTGGACCTGGTGGCGTTCGCGAACACGCGGCGCGTGCGCGAGCTGGGGCAGGCGTCGGCGGGCAGCGTGGGCAGCGCGCGCGGGTTGGCCCGGATGTACGCGGCGGCGATCGGTCCGGTGGACGGTCGGGAGCCGTTGCTCGGACCGGACGTGCTGGCCGAGTTCACCCGGCCGCACTCGACCGGCGTCGACCTGGTGACGGGGGAGCGGGACCACTTCCTGCTCGGCTTCGAGGCGCAGGGCGTGCGGTACGCGGGGCTGGGCGCGGACGCGTTCGGGCACAGCGGCGCGGTGGGCGCGCAGGCGTTCGCCGATCCGCGCAGCGGCGTCGCCTACAGCTACACCCGGCGCCGGTTCGCGGTCGGTGGTGGTGGGGGCGCGGCGGAGAACCACCGTCTGGTGGCGGCCGTGCTGCGGGCGCCGGCGGCCCCGAACTCGCTCGGTCGACAACGTCGTCACGTTCAGTAGAGTCGAAAGGGAGAGATCACCAGCGGAGGATTGTCATGAAGCGGAACATCACCTGCCCCTGCGGCGAGCCGATCCAGGGCAAGGACGAGGACGACCTGGTGGAGAAGACCCAGAAGCACCTCAAGGAGAACCACCCGGGCCACGACTACTCGCGGGACGAGATCCTTTTCATGGCTTACTGAGCCCCTTCACCCGGGTCGGGGTGCACGGCGACGAGCAGCAGCGCGTCGAGCAGCCGCAGCCAGTCCGGCTCGGTGAGGTCGCGGCCGGTGAGGGCGGACAGGCGGGCCAGCGCGTCCAGCAGTCGGCCGGCCAGGTCGGCGGCGTCCTGACCGGTCGCCTCGGCCACGGCTCGGACGTCGCGGCGGAAGCGGGTGGTGCGGCCGAGCCGGACCAGCGCCGCGGGCACGTCGGTCGGCGGGGGTGCGGGGTGGTCGTCGTCGGCGAACCCGACGGTCAGCCGCGTGCCCAGCGCCCCGGCCAGCCGGCCGAGCGCGTCGACGGTGGGGTTGCCCCGGCCGTTCTCCAGGTTCGCCACGTACGGCACGGAGAGTCCCGCGTCGGCGGCGACCGCGGCCACCGTCCGCCCGTTCGCGGCGCGCAGCGCCCGTAGCCGCCGACCGAGTTCGTGTCCCACGCGGTCAATCTTGTCAGAACACTGTTCACGATGGCTATCTTCTGGAGATAGTCATCGGGTGTTGACCGCTCTGCGCGTGAGGGACTTCCGGCTGCTGTGGGCGGCACGGACCGTCAGCGTGCTCGGCACCTGGCTGCTCGTCGTCGCCGTGCCCGCGCACGTCTTCCACCTGACCGGCTCGTGGTCGGCCGCGGGTGCGGCGCTGGCCGCGGAGTTCCTGCCGCCGTTGCTGCTCGGGCCGGTCGCGGGGGTGCTGGTCGACCGGTGGGACCGGCGGCGGGCGATGGTCGCGGCCGAGGTGCTGCGTGCCGCCGCCGTCACGCTGCTGCTCTTCGCCCGTGAGCCCGGCGACCTCTGGCTGCTCTACGTCGCGGTGGTCGTGGAGAGCACGGGCACGGTGGTGTTCCGACCGGCGGCCCAGGCGCACACGCCCGTCGTGGTCGGCACCGGCGCGGCGCTGAGCGGCGCCAACGCCCTGAACTCCACCACCGACGGCCTGGCGCGACTCGTCGGCGCACCGCTGGGCGGCGCGTTGACGGCGCTGGTCGGCTTCCCGGTGCTGGTGGTGGCGGACGCGGCGAGCTACCTGGTCTCGGCCGGGTTGATCGCGTTGCTGTCCCGGGGCGGCCGTGACGGGGCGGGCGGCGGTGAACGGCCGGGCGTCGGCGGGGGACTGCGTGAAGGACTCGCGTTCGTGCGATCGGGGCGGACGGCCAGGGTGCTCCTCGTCGTCAGCACCGCCTTCCTGACCGCGAACGCCTCGCTCAGCGCGCTGCTGGTCCCGTTCGGGATGACCGCGTTGGGCGGCGAGGGGCCGGTCGGGTTGGTGATGTCGGCGCTGGGCGTCGGCTTCCTCCTCGGCGCGCCGGCGACCCGCGTCCTGGTCGACCGCCTGCCGCCGGGTCCGCTGCTGGCGGGCGCGCTCGCCACCACCTCCATCGGCTTCGTGCTGTTGTTCAACGCGGCGTCGCTGACCGCCGCCCTGCCCGCCGCCGCGCTGATCGGGTTGTCCGGTTCGGCGGCACTGGTCGTCACGCAGACCGCCTTGCAACGGGTGACGCCGACCGGAGTGCTGGGCCGGGTCGGCGCGCTGCTGGTCACGGGTGAGGCGGCGGCGACGGTCGTCGGCGCCCTGGCCGGGCCGGCGCTCGCCGAGCTCACCTCTCCGCGCACGACCGCGTACGCGGCGTGCGCGCTCACCGTGGCCGCCGCCGTGTACGCGGTTTCGACGCCGTCCGTTCATCAACCGTTCGCCCCTTGATCGCCGCTTCGCGCGTCAAACGAGTCGAGCGGCGGAGATGATCGCCGGTGAACACGGGGGTGAGCGGGTCAGGTGAAGCGCCGGGTGTCCATCGGCTTGGCCGTGGTGTTGTTGGCCGCCGTCGTCGCGGTGGTCGTGTGGGGTCGTTCGGACGACGCGGAGGGCGGGGCCCGAGGCGGGCTGACCACCGTGCGCGGGGTCATCGGGTCGGAGAAGCTGGCCTTCTTCAGCGACCCGAGGGTGGTCGAGGCGTTCGCGAAGCACGGCTTGAAGGTCGAGGTGGACACGGCCGGCTCACGGCAGATCGCCACCTCCGTCGACCTCGGCAAGTACGAGTTCGCGTTCCCGTCGTCCTCGCCGGCCGCGCAGCGGATCCAGCGCGACCGCAAGACGGCCGCCGCGCACACGCCGTTCCAGTCGCCGATGGCCGTGGCGACGTTCGAGCCGATCGTGAAGCTGCTCGAAGCCGCCGGCGTGGTGACCAAGGGCGCGGGCGACTACCAGGTGCTCGACGTGGCCGAGTACCTGGAGCTGACCAGGGCGGGCACGCGCTGGGACCAGCTGCCCGGCAACACCGCCTACCCGGCCCGCAAGAACGTCCTCATCACCACGACCAACCCGGGCGAGTCGAACTCCGCCGCGATGTACCTGTCGATCGTGTCGTTCGTGGCCAACGGCAACACCGTGGTCGGCACGCCGGAGCAGGAAGCGGCCGTGCTGCCCGACGTCGCCAGGCTCTTCCGCGACCAGGGCTACACGCAGAACAGCACCGAAGGGCCGTTCGAGGACTACCTCGCGGCGGGCATGGGCAAGACGCCGCTCGCGCTGATCTACGAGTCCCAGTACCTCGACCGGGTGCGGCGCGCCGACGGCTCGATCCGCGCCGACATGCGCCTGCTCTACCTCGCGCCGACGGTCTACTCCAAGCACACCCTGGTCCCGCTGTCCGACCGGGGCGACCAGGTCGGCCGGTTGCTGAGCACCGATCCGGAGCTGGCCGAGCTCGCCGCCACGTTCGGCTTCCGCACGTCCGACCCGCGCGTGTTCGCCGAGGTCGTCGGCGACCGGGCGCCCGCGGACCTGGTGGACGCGGTCGAGCCGCCGTCGTTCGAGACGCTGGAACGCCTGCTCGACGCGGTCTCCGCGTGATGGACGAGTTCACCCTCACGCCGCCGGAGCCCGTGACCCCGGTCCCCGTCGAACGCGCGGCCGGCCTGGTCACCCTCGGCGAGGACGTGCCCGCGGACGTCGACCGGCGGGCCGAGCGGTTCGCCGAACGCCTCCGGGCGCTGGACGTCCGGTCGCCGGAGTTCACCGCCGTGCTGGACGACGCGCTCGCCGTCGGCGAGGCGGACATGCGCGCGGCGGCGGGCGTGGCGGGCACGATGCTCGACCGCTCCGCCCGCGCGCTGCGCGAGGACTCGCCCCAGGTCCGGGTCACCACCTCGCTGTCGGACCTGCGCCGCACCGTCGCCGAGCTGGACCCGGCGAAGCTGCCGATCACCGGCCGCAAGCTGCTGAAGGTCTTCCCCGTCGCCAACGCGGCCAAGAAGGCCCTCGGCCGCTACCGGGCGGCGGGCGAGCCGGTGAACGCGCTGGTGGTCGACCTGCGCCACCGGCAGGACGTGCTGCGCCGCGACAACGCGGCCATCAAGGGCGAGCGCGAGCGGCTGTGGCGGGCCATGGGCAAGCTGGCCGAGGCCGCCGCGTTCGCCGAGGCGGTGGACGCGGCGATCGACCGGCAGGCCGAGGTGCTCGACCTGGCCGACCCCGACCGGGCGCGGGCGCTGCGCGCGGACGTGCTGCACCCGATCCGGCAACGGCACCAGGACCTGCTCACGCAGCTCGCCGTGAGCGCGCAGGGCTACCTGGCCCTGGACCTGGTGCGGCGCAACAACGACGAGCTGATCCGGGGCGTGGAACGCGCGGTGACCACGACCGTGGCCGCGTTGCGGATCGCCCTGCTGGTCAGCGGCGCCCTGGCGAGCCGGCGCGACGTGCTCGACGAGGTCGCCGCGTTGCAGGCCACCACGGACGGGCTCATCCGCGCCAACACCGAGCTGCTGGACCTGCAGGGCGCGGAGATCCGCCGGGCGAGCAGCGACCCGGCCGTCGCGGTGGAGACGATCCGCGCGTCGTTCGACCGGATCTACGCGGCGATCGACGCGGTCGACGGCTACCGGGCGGACGCGGTGCGCACGATGGCCGTCACGGTCGAGTCGCTGTCGGGGGAGATCCGCCGCGCGGAAGAGCACTTGCGCCGTTCGCACGACGCGGCGGCGGTCGAGGGGGACCGATGAGGACAGCGTTCGTGCTCGCCGCCGTGCTGGTGCTGGCGGGGTGCACCGGCGAGGCCGAGCCCGACCCGGCGCGGCCCGCCGGCCCGGCCGAACCCGGTGTGCTGCGGGTGCTCGCGGGCAGCGAGCTGACCGACCTCCAGCCGGTGCTGGACGAGGCGGCCGAGGCCACCGGCGTCGAGGTGAGGTTCACCTTCACCGGCACGCTGGAGGGCGCCGAGGCGTTGGCGAAGGGCGAGGTGGACGGCAAGTACGACGCCGTCTGGTTCTCGTCCAACCGCTACCCGGCCGGCATCCCGGAGGCCGCGGCACGGCTCGGCAACCAGGTCAAGATCATGAGCTCGCCAGTGGTGCTCGGCCTGTCGACGTCGTCGGCACAGCGGCTGGGCTGGGCCGACCGGCGGGTCGGCTGGGGCGAGATCGCCGAGCGGGCCGGGCACAAGGAGTTCAGCTACGGCATGACCGACCCGTCGTCGTCGAACTCCGGCTTCTCCGCCCTGGTCGGCGTGGCGTCGGCGCTGGCGGGCGCGGGCAACGCCGTGGACGCGGGCCAGATCGCGGCGGTGACACCGCGGCTGAAGGGCTTCTTCGCTGCGCAGTCGCTGTCCGCCGGGTCGTCGGGCTGGCTGTCGGAGGCCTACCAGCGCCGCGCCACCGGCCAGGACACCGGCGCGCAGGTCGACGGGCTGATCAACTACGAGTCCGTGCTGCTGTCCATGAACGCCGCCGGCACGCTGCCCGAGCCGCTCACCCTCGTCTACCCGGACGACGGCGTCGTCACCGCGGACTACCCGCTGACCCTGCTCGCGGACTCCGGCGACGACGCCCGTGACGCGCACCAACGCCTCACCGACCACCTGCGCACGCCGGACGTGCAGCGCCGGATCATGGAGACCACGCACCGGCGGCCGGTCGTGCCGGGCGTCGACCTGGACTCCCGGTTCGCCGTGCGCGACCTGGTGGAGCTGCCGTTCCCGGCCGCGCGCGACTCCGTCGACGCCCTGCTCTCGGCCTACTTCAACGAGATCCGGCGTCCGTCGCGCACGCTGTACGTGCTCGACACGTCCGGTTCGATGGCCGGCGACCGAATCGCGTCGCTCAGGTCCGCGCTGGTCGGCCTGACCGGCGCGGACGACTCGCTCACCGGCCGCTTCCGCCGGTTCCGCAGCCGGGAGGAGGTGACCATGCTGCCGTTCAACACCGAACCGGGCGAGCCGCGCACGTTCACCCTGCCCGAGGGCGACCCGCGGGCGGAGCTGGCGGAGATCAAGGCGTACGCCGAAGGGCTGGTGGAAGGCGGCGGCACGGCCATCTACGACAGCCTGTCCCGCGCCTACGAGGTGATGGAGCCGCTGGTGGCGGCCGACCCGGACCGGTTCACCTCGATCGTGCTGATGACGGACGGCGAGAACGCGAACGGCTCGGGCCTGGCCGAGTTCCGGGCGTCGTTCGGCTCGGTGCCCGCGTCGGTGCGGCAGGTGCCCGTGTTCACCGTGCTGTTCGGCGAGGGCAGCAGCGCGGAGCTGGGCGAGGTGGCCACCATGACCGGCGGCAAGGTGTTCGACGCGCGCGCCACCGAACTGGGCGACGTGTTCCAGGAGATCCGCGGCTACCAATGATCCGCTACCTGGGCTCGACCAAGAACCTCGTCGGCTGCGTCGGCGGTCTCGTCGGCGTGCTGCTGCACCTGACCGGCGTGGTCGGCGGGGCGTGGCCGGTCGTGGTGGCCGGGCTGTACGCGGTGGGCGCGCTGCTCGCGCCGCCGGAGAAGGTCCGGTTGGTGCCGGTGGACGCGGTCACCGAGGCAGGCCTGCTCCGCGCGGAACTGGACGGGCTGGTGCGCGAGGTGGGCGCGCAGTCGTCCCGGATGCCCGAGCCCGCGGTCGCCGCCGTCGGCCGGATCGGCGCGGTGCTCGGCGACCTGCTCACCCGGCACGAGGCGTTGGCCGCCAACCCGGACCTGCGGCACACCGTGGTCCGGCTGGCGCGCACCGACCTGCCGCTGTCCGTGCAGACGTACCTGAACCTGCCGTGGTGGTTCGCGGTGAAGCAGCGCGCGGGCGGCGAGCCGAGTCCGGGCGACGAGTTGGTGACCCAGCTCGGGCTGCTGGAGGCCGAGGCCCACCGGCTGGCCGAACGCGTGTACGCGGTGGACGTGAACCAGCAGGCCGACCACACCCGCTACCTGCGCGAACGCGACCCGGGCAACGAGCCCTGACCCTTCACCCCGCGCGTGTCGAACGCTCAGGTCCCGGGTGTTCCACGTTCGCGCCCGCTGAAGCCCGCGCTTCATCCGGGGTGAGGGTGGCGCCGCGGGCGAAGTGCTCGGCGAACGCCTCCGGCCCCAGCGCAACGCCGGCACGCGCGGTGATGCGGTCGACGTCGCCGCGTTCGGCCGGTGGCAGGGGAGCGCCGCGCGACCGCCGGGCCGCGTCCGCCGCGCCGAGCAGGATCGCGGCGTCCACCGGGTCCGCGGCGCCGGCCAGGCCTTCCAGCGCCAACGCCAGCGCACGCGGGTCGCCGGTGTCCGCGGCCACCGCGTAGCTCTCCCGGTGCCGTGCGGCGGCCGTGGCGGGGTCGCCGCGCAGTTCGGCGACGAAGCCGAGTTCGGCGAGCACCAACGCGTTCGCACTGGTCAGCCCGACCTCGTCGTGCCAGTCCAGCACGGCGTTCAGCAGCTCCTCGGCGGTGTCGAGATCGCCTTCACGGCGGGCACCGAGCGCCAGGCCCAGCCGCGCGTTGACCTCACCGGCCCGGAAACCGTGCTGCGAGGCCAGGTGCGCGGCGCGCTCGTGGTGCTCCCGTGCCCGCGCGTGGTCGCCCGCGAGCAGCGCGATGCGGCCGAGGCCCGAGGTCAGGTCGGACACCTCCGGCCACAGCCCGAGCCGGTCGGCGAGCCGCAGGCCCGCGCGCAACCGGTCGGCCGCCTCGTCGTGGTCGCCGAACGCCTCGGCCACGAACGCGAGCACCCTGGTGCCGCGCAGTTGGCCCCACGTGTCGCCGAGGTCGCGGAAGAGCACGACGCTGCGCTCGCCCTCCCGTGCCGCCGCCGACAGGTCGCCGCGCACGAAGTGCTGGAGCGCGCGGTCGCCGAGCGCCGCCGCGGTGCCCCAGCGGTCGCCGGTCGCGGCGAAGCCCGTCAACGCCCGGTCGGTCAGCTCCTCCGCCGACGTGATGTCGCCGATCTCGCACAGGGCGTGGCCGAGGAACCAGGACGCGTGGGGTTCGGGGCACGACCGCAGCGCGGCCCCGATCCGCTCGGCGCGGTCCGTGCCGTCACCGGTCAGGATGCGGATCGCGGTGTGCCAGGCGGTGGTGGCGCCGGTCCGGCCCAGCGCGTGCGCGGCTTCGAACGCCCGGCGCGCCTCGCCCAGCCTGCCGCGCAGCACCCAGTACCACGCGAGGGCGTCCACCAGCCGCAACGCGGGCGAGACCAGCCCTCGGCGCACGGCGTGGTCCAGCGCGCCGCGCAGGTTGGCCGACTCCGCGTCCAGCCGCCGCAACCACTCGTGCTGGTCGGGCCCGCGCAACCGGGCCTGCTCGGCCAGGCCGGTGTAGTACTCGACGTGCCGCGCGCGGACCTCGTCCAGCTCGCCCGCCTCGGCCAGCCGCTCCACGCAGTACGCCGCCGGCGATTCGAGCAGCCGGTACCGGGTGCCGCCCGCGCCTTCCACGACGACCACCAGCGACCGGTCGACCAGACCGGTCAACACGTCCAGCACGTCGTCACCGCCGCACACCGCTTCGGCCGCCTCGAACGCGCAGCCCTCGTGGTGCACGGCCAGCCTGCGCAGCACCACCCGCGCCGCGTCGTCCAGCAGCTCCCAGCTCCAGTCGAGCATCGCGCGCAGGGTCCGCTGCCGGGGCGGCGCGTCCCGGTACCCGCCCGCCAGCACGCGGAACCGGTCGTCCAGCCGGGACAGCACTCCGGTCACGCCCAACGCGCGCACCTTGGTCGCGGCCAGCTCCAACGCCAGCGGGATGCCGTCCAACCGCCGGCAGATCGCGGCCACCGCGGCGAGGTCCGACGCGGACCCGCCCGCCGCGCCGACCCGGGCGACGAACAGCTCGACCGCGGCGGACTCGGCCAGCGGCGCGACGGTGTGCCGCACCTCGCCCGCCACGGCCAGCGGCTCCTGGCTGGTCGCCAGCACGCGCACGTGCGGCGCGGTCCGCAGCACGGCCGCGGTCAGCTCCGCCACCTCGGCGATCATCTGCTCGCAGTTGTCCAGCACGAGCAGCATCCGCTTGTCCCGCAACGCCGTCGTCAGCCGCTCGGCCGCGTCGACGTGCTCACCGCCCCAGGTGCCGTCGTCGCGGATGCCCAGCGCCGCCGTGAGCAGGTCGGGCAGCACGCACGGCGCCGAGACCTCGACCACCCACACGCCGTCCGGGAACCCGTCCACCAGCTGCCGGGCGGTCTCCACCGCGAGCCTCGTCTTGCCGACACCGCCCGGTCCGGTCAACGTCACCAGGCGGTGCTCGGCCAGCAGCCGGCGCACCTCCGCCACGTCCCGCTCCCGGCCCACCAGCCCGGTGAGCGGGTTCGGCAGGTTGGTGCCCGGCCGGACCGGCGGCGCGAGGCGGGGGTCCTGGTCCAGCATGGCGCGGTGCAGGGCGGCCAGCTCGGGGCTCGGGTCGACGCCCAGCTCGTCGGCCAGCCGACGGCGCAGCTCGTCGTAGGCGGCCAGGGCCTCGTGCTGCCGTCCCGCCCGGTAGAGCGCGCGCAGGTGGATCGCACGCAGGCGTTCCCGCAACGGGTGCCGCACGACCACGTCCGCGAGCTCGGACACCACCGCCGCGTGCTCGCCGAGGTCGAGCCGCGCCAGGGCCAGGTCCTCCAGCGCGACCAGCCGCTGCTCCTCGAGCCTGGTGATCGCCGGCCGGGCGAAGTCGAGGTCGGCGAAGTCCGCGAACGCCGGGCCGCGCCACAGGTTCAGCGCGTCGGTCAGCAGCGCGGCCCGCGCCGCCGGATCGGTGGCCGCACGGGCCCGCGCGGTCAGCTCCGCGAACACGTCGGCGTCCACCGAGTCGGCGTGGACCAGGTAGCCGGGCGACCGCGACTCGACCAGGTCACGGCCGCCCGGCTCGGCCTCCTCCAGCGCCCGGCGCAGCTGCGACACCTTCGCGTGCAGCGCCCGCAGCGGGTTGCCGGGGCCGTCGTCACCCCACAGGTCGGCGACCAGCCGGTCCGCCGACACGGGACGGCCGCGGTCGGCCAGCAGGTCGGCGAGCAGCAGCCGCACCTTGCGCTCGGGCACCTTGACCGGCGTGCCGTCCGCGGTCCGGACGTCCAGCGGACCGAGCACCCCGAAACGCATGGCCGCCACCGTAGTCGAGGCGGTCCGAACAGGACCCGAGCAGAACCCGAACAACGCCTCGGCAAGGTGGTCCCCAGAAGCGAAACCCCTGCTCGGAGGCACATCATGACGATCATCACCACCACCCGGGAGATCCGGCTCGCGTCACGTCCGGTCGGCGCGCCCACACCGGAGAACTTCACGCTCGCGACCGTCGAGCTGCCCGCGTTGGACGACGGCCAGGTGCTCGTGCGCAACACGTGGATGTCGGTCGACCCGTACATGCGCGGTCGGATGGACGACGCAGAGTCCTACATCCCGCCGTTCCGGCTCGGGGCGGCGCTGGAGGGCGGCGCGGTCGGCGAGGTCGTCGCGTCGAGGTCGGACGCCGTGCCGGTCGGCGCGACCGTGGTCCACTTCCTCGGGTGGCGCGAGCACGCCGTCGTCGACGCGTCGGCCGCGACCGTCGTGGACACCGCGATCGCGCCCGCGTCCGCCTACCTGGGCGTGCTCGGCACGCCGGGGCTCACCGCGTACGTGAGCCTGACCGAGATCGCGCCCGTGCGGCCCGGTGACGTGGTCTTCGTGTCCGCCGCCGCGGGCGCGGTCGGCAGTGTCGCGGGGCAGCTCGCCAGGCGGCTCGGCGCGTCGCGGGTCATCGGCTCGGCGGGCGGGCCCGCGAAGGCCGGGAAGCTGGTGGAGGACTTCGGGTTCGACGCCGCGCTGGACTACCGGGCCGGTGCCGTCGCCGACCAGCTGGCGTCGGCCGCGCCGGACGGCATCGACGTCTACGTCGACCTCGTCGGCGGTGACCACCTGGAGGCGGCCATCGGGGCGATGCGCGACGGCGGCCGGATCGCGCTGGTCGGCGCGATCAGCCAGTACAACGCGACCGGACCCGTGCCCGGGCCGAACCTGTACCCGGCCGCGACCAAGCAGCTGAGCCTGCGCGGCATGGTGGTCAGCTCCTACCTGGACCGGTTCCCCGAGTACGTCGGGCGTGTCGCCGGGTGGCTGGCGGACGGCGGGCTGCGCACCGAGGAGACCGTGTACGACGGGCTGGAGAAGGCGCCGGAGGCGTTCCTCGGCGTGCTGCGCGGCGCCAACACCGGCAAGATGCTCGTCCGCCTGGACGCGCGGTGAAGGCACTTGTGGTGGTGGCCCACCCGCGCGCCGACTCGCTCACGTCCCAGGTGGCGTCAAGGCTGGTGGACCACCTGATCGCGCACGGCGTCGAGGTGGACCTGCTCGACCTGCACGCCGAGGGGTTCGACCCGCGCATGACGGCCGAGGACGAGCCCGACTGGGCCGACCGGGACAAGGTGTACTCGGCGCCGGTCCGGGAGCACATGGCCCGGATCGAGGCGGCGGACCTGCTGCTCGTGGTGTTCCCGGTCTGGTGGTTCGGGCCGCCCGCGATCCTCAAGGGCTGGGTCGACCGGGTGTGGAACTACGGCTTCGCCTACGGCCGCGGTCGTCCCCGACTGGCCGGCAAGCGGATGCGGTGGATCGGGCTGGCTGGCGAGACGCGGGAGACGTTCGCCGAGCGTGGCATGGACGACGTGCTCGACCGGCAGCTGCGGGCGGGGGTGTCCGACTACTGCGGGATCACCGACGCCTCGCTGACGCTGCTCTACGGCACGCTCGCCGGCGACGACCACGTCCGCGGGGTGCTCCGGGACGTCACCGGTCTGGTGGAAGTGTGAGGGTCGGCGCGGCGGTCGCCTCTCGGCGAGTGGCTCGACGCGGCTCCAGCCGAACGGTATTCCGCGAAGGCGCTTGGTGAGGCCCGGGGACACGGACCGCACCGACCGAGTGTTCCAACGGTCGGTGGGCGCTCGGTGTTCCCGCCTCGCCGTGGCTTGCGTCACGGTCCCTCAGCTTCCGTGCGCTAGCGTGCGGTGCTGCGACCATACGCAAGCGTACGGGGGTGTCGTATGACGGTGTTGGCCCTGCTCACGGCGGGTGTGCTGGTGCTCGTGGGCGCGTTGCACGTGCTGTGGGTCTTCTCGCCGTGGCCGTTGCGGAGCCGGGAGGAGTTCGCCCGGCGGGTGGTGGACGTGCCGCCGGAGGAGCTGCCCTCGGCGGGCCTCACGCTCGCGGTGGCCGTGCTGCTCGGCGTGGCCGCCTACCTCGTGGTCGGCCGGGCGGGCCTGGTGGGCGTGCCCGGACCGGCATGGCTGACGGCGGTGGGCACGGCGGGCGTGGCGGCGGTGTTCCTGCTGCGGGGAGCGGGCGGCCTCGCCGTCTCGTCCCGGAGGTCGACCGAGTTCGCCCGGCTCGACCTGCGGGTCTACTCGCCGCTGTGCCTGGCGCTGGCCACGTCCTGCGCGGTGATCGCGTTCGGCGGCTGATCCGTGGCGCGCCGACCCGTGACCTGGTGATCGGTGAAGTGGTGATCGGCCCCCGCCCGGACTCGGGGTCCGGACGGGGGCCGACGGCTTGCGGTGACGCGGTGGAACGTGCGTCGGGACCTACTTGGCGCAGGCCGGCAGGTGCGGGTGGCGCTCGCCGCGCTCGACCGACTCCTTGGCCAGCGTGCACTGCATGACGTCGTAGGCGGGCTTGCGGGAGAAGTCCTCCCACATCACGGTCGCCGCGCCCTCGCCGGCGAAGAACACCGGCACCCAGGAGTACTTGTCGGTGAAGCCCCAGATCGTGAAGGAGTCACAGCCCTCCACGTTGAGGCACGCGACGAGCGTCCGGTTGTAGTAGTCGGCCTGCTTGGCCAGCATCTCCGCGGTCGGCTTGCCGTCCGCCGGCAGGTCCATCCGCACGTCCAGCTCGGTGATGGCGGTGCCGAGACCGAGGTCGGCGAACCGCTTCAGGTTCGTCTCCAGGTCGCCGGGGAAGCCGTACCGGGTGCTGAGGTGCGACTGGGCGGAGAAGCCGTGCACCGGCACGCCCTGCGCCTGCAAGTCCTTGATCAACGCGAGGTAGGCGTTGCTCTTGGCGTTGACGCTCTCCACGCCGTAGTCGTTGAAGTACAGGTCGGCCTTGGGGTCGGCCTCGTGCGCCCAGCGGAACGCGTCCGCGATGATGCCGGGGCCGAGCTCGCGGATCCAGATGTTCTCGGTGGTGCGCAGCGCGCCGGTCTCGGTGAAGATCTCGTTGGCCACGTCCCACTGCTGGATCTTGCCCTTGTAGCGGCCGACCACGGTGGTGATGTGCTCGCGCAGGATCTCGCGGAGCTCCTCGGCGGAGAAGTCGCCCTGCTCGAGCCACGCCGGGTTCTGGCTGTGCCACAGCAGCGTGTGCCCGCGGACCACCTGGCGGTTGCGCTGCGCGAACTTCACGATGGCGTCGGCCATCCCGAAGTTGTAGCGGTCGCGCTCCGGGTGGATGTACTCCCACTTCATCTGGTTCTCGGCGGACACCGAGCTGAACTCCTTGGCCAGCACGGAGCGGTACTCGAGGTCCTTGGTGAACGGGTCCGGGTAGGGCTGGTCCTCGTGGTGGCCGCCACCGGCTGCGGCGGTGCCGATGTAGAACCCCTTGGGCGCCACCCAGCGGAGGCTGTCCTTCTTCGCGTGGCCCGCGGACAGCTCACCCGTGTCGGGAGAGGCCGCGGCCACGAGGGCCAGCGGAGAGGTCAACGCCACCGCGGCGAGCGCGGCGGTGACGAGGCGGATCGACTTCATGGCGGTCTTCGCTTTCTCGGACGACTACGACGGCGGCGTTCGAAAGTTTCGTCATTGATCCGGCAATTTTCGAGATGCCGGACCTTAAGACGGCCGCCGGGCGATCGTCAAGACTTCGTCAAGTAGTCACCGCCGCCCGTCGGTGCTGGTCGGAGAGTTTTGTCGGGGTCGAGCGCTACGGTGGTCGCCGAACGGACAAGTGAGTGACCGGGGGGCACGAGGATGAGGAAACTTGCGGTGGCGCTGGTCGCCGTGCTGGGACTGGCACTGGTCCCGGGCGGGGCGGCGGGTTCGGTCGGTGCGCCGGGCGTCGGGTGGAACGCGACGTGGGCCGCCTCGCCGCACGCGCCGACCGACGTGTTCGGGCCGAGTTGGGGAACGGTCGGGTTCGAGGACCACACCGTCCGCCAGGTGGTGCGGATCAGTGACGGCGGCGCGGCGGTGCGGATCAGGCTCTCCAACGCCTACGGCACGTCCCCGCTGGTGGTGACCGGCGCGACGATCGCCCGGACGGCGCAGGGCGCGGCGGTGCGGCCGAACACGGTGCGGCACCTGACGTTCGAGGGTCGGCGCTCGGTGACGGTGCCGGTCGGCGGTGAGGCGGTCGGCGACCTCGCGCCGCTGGCCGTGCCGCCGCTGAGCCAGGTCACCGTGACGCTGTACCTGGCGGGGAGGACGGGGCCCGCCACCGGGCACGCGTTCGCGAGCGCGACGAGCTGGCGGGCGTCCGGCGACCACCGGGCCGACGCGGCGGCGGACGCCTTCACCGAGACGTCGTCGTCGTGGTTCTACCTCAACGCCGTCGAGGTCGTCGACCTCACGCCGCGGCGCGAGGTCGTGGTGGCGTTCGGCGACTCCATCACGGACGGCACGGCGTCCACTGTGGACGGCGACAACCGCTACCCGGACGAGCTGGCGGAGCGGCTGGGCGGGCGGCGCGGCGTGGTGAACGCGGGCATCGGCGGCAACCGCGTGCTCAACGACTCGTCGTGCTTCGGCGAGAAGGCGACGGCGCGGTTCGAGCGCGACGCGCTGGCGCAGCCGGACGTGCGCACGGTGATCCTGCTGGAGGGCATCAACGACATCGGGTTCAGCCAGTTGTCGATCGACTGCACCACGCCGAACCCGGTGGTCACGGCGGCCGAGCTGATCGAGGGCTACCGGGAGCTGATCGGCAAGGCGCACGCGAGGGGCGTGCGGGTCGTCGGCGGCACGCTCCTGCCGTTCAAGGGCGCCGCGTACCACACCGAGGCGGGCGAGGCGGTGCGGGACGAGGTGAACGCCTGGATCCGCACCTCCGGCGAGTTCGACGCGGTGGTCGACTTCGACCGCGCGATGGCCGACCCGGCGGACCCGGACGCGTTGCGGCCCGCCTACGACAGCGGCGACCGGCTGCACCCGAACGACGCGGGCTACCGGGCGATGGCCGAAGCCGTCGACCTGTCCGTGCTGTAGCGCCGGCCGGCTCGCCCGAAACGCCCTCCCGACAGCCACCGGGAGGGCGTTTCGTCGAATTGCGGTCGAATGCGCGTCGAATGCGAACGCCTTGTCCGCCACCACTTCCCATTTCCGCGCACGCTTGGTTACAGTGCGATTTGGGAGCGCTCCCAGCCCACCCATGGTCACTACCAACATGGTTGTCCTCAACGAGGAGGAGAGAGTGGCGCTCATATCCGTCCCTGCGAACAAGAGTTTGCTCGTCAAGGCCTTCGCGACGGTCGCGGTCGTCGCCGGGCTCATGGCGAGCATGATGACCGGCGTCGCCCAGGCGCACGGGTCGACCGTCGACCCGCCGTCGCGCAACTACGGCTGCTGGCAGCGGTGGGGCAGCGATTTCCAGAACCCGACGATGGCCCAGCAGGACCCGATGTGCTGGCAGGCGTGGCAGGCCGACACCACCGCCATGTGGAATTGGAACGGCCTGTACCGCGAAGGTGTCGCGGGCAACCACCAGGGCGCCATCCCCAACGGCCAGCTGTGCAGCGGCGGCCGGACCGGTGGCATGCGCTACGCGGCGCTGGACAACCCGGGTCAGTGGAAGGCCGTGACCAAGCCGCGGCAGTTCACGCTCGACATCTGGGACCAGGCCCGGCACGGCGCGGACTACCTGCGGGTGTACGTGTCGCGGCAGGGTTACGACGCGACCACCACGCCGTTGGGCTGGAACCACCTGGAACTGGTCGCCACCACGGGCCGCTACGCGCCGTCGGACCACTACCGGGTCGCGGTGAACGCGGGCAGCCGCACCGGCCGCCACGTGGTCTACGCGATCTGGCAGGCCAGCCACTCGGATCAGTCGTACTACTTCTGCAGCGACGTCATCTTCCAGTAACCGGATGACCGTTCCGCGCCCATCCGGGCAGGGGTGGGCGCGGAACACCTTCCACCGCTCCGCGTGACGTGTCGGGTCAGACCTTGCCGGTGCCGGCGCCCTGGGTGACGAGCGCCTTCACGTCGGCGGGCGGGTCGAGGGTGTACTGGTAGTAGGTGCGCGGGTCGGTGACGGTGCCGCCGACGACCGGCTTGCCGCTGTTCACGTAGACGTTGTTCCGCTCGACGATGTTGCCCTTGGGCCCGGAGTAGCTGTTGGTCATGGGCTCTTCGACGTCGTCGAAGTAGTTGCCCTCGATCCAGCAGCCGGACTGGGCCTGGCACGCGGGGCCGGTGTCGCTGTTGTCGAGGAAGTAGTTGTTGAAGATGTGCACGGGGTTGCCGAACCGGGTGCGCGGGTTGCGCTGCGAGGTCTTGTCGAAGAAGTTGTGGTGGTAGGAGACCTTCAGGTGACCGGTGTCCTGCGCGCCGTTGCTGTCGGAGTGCCCGAGCAGCATGTTCTTGGCGTGGTCGTGCACGTGGTTCCACGACACCGTGACGTAGCTGGACCCGCGCTTGATGTCGATGAGCCCGTCGTAGCCGCGGGAGAGGTCGTTGTGGTCGATCCAGACGTGGTGGCTGAACATCTGGACGTTGATCGAGTCGTCCGTGGCGTTGCGGAACACCAGGTTGCGGATGATCACGTTGTGCACGGCGCCCGCCGGGGGCGTGGTCGTCTCGCTCACCGGCAGGCCGATGGTGAACCCGCCGCCGGTGACGCCCGACGCCGCGCCGACGCCCACGATGGTCTTGTCCGAGCTCACGTCGTGCATGCCGGCCGGCAGCGTGATCATGCCCTGCACCCGCACCACGCGTGGCCCGGTCGCCTTGATCGCGGCGATGAGGTCGGCGGCGGTGGACACGGTGACCTCGGGGCCGCCCGCGCCGCCGGTGGTGCCGTTCTGGCCGAGGGCGTTGACGGCGGCGAAGCCGATCGGCGCGGTGTCCGCGGTGACCGCCGGAGCGGCGGTCACCGGTGTGGCGACGGCCAGGCTGCCCATCACCGTCGCGGCGAGCGCGACCGCGGTGCTCCTCTTCACCGCGCCACCCCCTGCACGCGACCGACACCGGCGCCCGCCGTGACGATGCGCGGCACGGACGCGGGGTCGTCCACCGTGTAGCTGTAGTAGGTGCGCGGCTCCACGACGGAGCCGAGCGTCTCCGGCGCGCCCGAGCCCGCGTAGATGTTGTTGCGCTCCACCACGCGTCCCGGCCCGCTCTTGTCGTAGCCGGACAGGACCGGGTAGGCGACGTTCTCGAAGTAGTTGCCCTCGACCACGACGCCGGCGTCCATGGTGGACGCGACGCCGTAGAGCGAGTTGCCCCGGTAGTAGTTGTTGTAGACGTGCACGGGCTCGCCGAAGCGCACGCGCGGGTGGCGCTGGTCCGTGCCGTCGAAGAAGTTGTGGTGGTAGGTGACGCGCAGCTTGCCCTTGTCGCTGGTGTAGGTGTCGGAGTGGCCGAGCAGGGCGGCCTTGCTGTGGTGGTGGAAGTGGTTCCACGACACGGTGACGTAGTCGGAGTTGCGCTTGATGTCCAGCAGGCCGTCGTAGCCGTCGGACAGGTCGCAGTGGTCGATCCACACGTGGTGCGCGGAGTTGGTGACGCTGATCGAGTCGTCCGAGGCGTCGGTGAACCGCAGGTTGCGGATGATCACGTTGTTGCCCGGGCGGGTGGTGGAGCCGAGTTGCAGCCCGCCGCCGGTGATCTCGGCGGTGGAGCCGACGCCGACGATGGTCTTGTTCGCGACGACGGTCAGCATCTCGTCGCCGGTCTGGATCCGGCCGGACACCGAGATGACGTACGGCTCCTTGCGGCCGACGTAGTCGGCGAGGGCGGCGGCCGTGGTCACGGTGACCGCCTGGCCGCCCGCGCCGCCGGTGGTGCCGTTCTGGCCCAGCGCGTCGACCCCGGCGAACCCGTTGGCGGCGTCCAGCGGGCCGACTCCGGCCCAGGCGGCGCGTGGCACGGCGGCGGCCACGGCGGCGAGTGCCGTGCCGGCGAGCAGCCGACGACGGTTGATGGCGCTCATGGTCCTGGTCCTCCTGGGGTCAGATCCGGCCGACGCCGACACCGGCGGGGACGGTGGTGGGCAGGGTCGACGGGTTGTCGGGGGTGTAGGCGTAGTAGGTGCGCGGTTCGACCACCGTGCCGAGGGTCTGCGGCGTGCCGGAGTTGACGAAGACGTTGTTGCGCTGCACCACGCGTCCCGGTCCGCTCTCGTCGTAGCCGGAGTAGATCGGGTGCGGCACGTTCTCGAAGTAGTTGGCCTCCACCAGCACGCCGGCGTTCTCCGTGGACGCGACCCCGTACAGGCGGTTGTCGCGGAAGTAGTTGTTGTAGACGTGGATCGGCTCGCCGAAGCGGACGCGCGGGTGCCGCTGCTCGGTGGCGTTGAAGTAGTTGTGGTGGAACGTGACGCGCAGCTTGCCCGTGTCCTGGCCCGCGTTGGAGTCGGAGTGGCCGAGCAGCGCGGTCTTGCTGTGGTCGTGGAAGTCGTTCCACGACACGGTGATGAAGTCGGCGCCCCGGACGATGTCGATCAGGCCGTCCGCGCCGCCGCTGAAGTCGCAGTGGTCGATCCAGATGTGGTGGGAGGACTGCTGGATGCTGATCGCGTCGTCGTCCGCGCCGGTGAACTTGAGGTTGCGGATGATGACGTTCTGCCGGCGGTACATGTCGAGGCCGCCACCTCGGATCTCCGCGCCGGGCAGGCCGATGACGGTCTTGTTGGACCGCAGGCCCTGCTTGCTGCTGAACGTCATGATCCCGTCGACCTGGATCACGTAGGCTTCGTTGCGGTCGCAGTAGTCCAGGAATGTCTCGGTGTCCCGCACGGTGACCACGGGTCCGCCGACGCCGCCGGTGGTGCCGTTCTGGCCGAGGGTGTTCGTGCCGGCGAACCCGTCGGCGGTCTGGAACGGCGCCGCCCACACCGGGCTCGTGGTGACCGGGCTGGTGCGGACGGGTTCGGCGGTCGCGGCACGCGCGGTGACGGCGGTGAGGGCCGTCGCGGCGGCGCCGGTGAGGAGGCTGCGCCTGCTGATGTCGCTCATGGTCGGTGCTCCTGTCAGCTGCGACCGGTGCCCGCACCGGCGGGCACGATCGTGGGGACTTCGGCGGCGCGGTGGAGGGTGTAGCCGTAGTACGTGCGCGGCTCGACCACGGAGCCGCGGAGCTCGATCTCGTGGTTGCACTCGACGAGGATGTTGTCGCGGGCGACGATCCGGCCCAGGTCGCCGCTGAAGTCGACCCGGCCGGGGTTGTTGACGCTGAAGAAGTAGTTGCCCTCCAGCACCACGCCCGCGTTCATCGCCGAGGCCACGCCGTAGCTGTTGTCGCGGTAGTAGTTGTTGTAGACGTGCACGGACTCGCCGAACCGGACGCGCGGGTTGCGCTGGTCGGAGCCGTCGAAGTAGTTGTGGTGGTAGGTGACCCGCAGGCGACCGATGTCCTGCGCGCCGTTGTCGTCGTCGTGCCCGAGCAGCAGCGTCTTGTCGTGGTCGTGGAACCTGTTCCAGGAGACGGTGACGAAATCGCTGCCCCGTTTGATGTCGACCGCGCCGTCGTCGCCGTCGGAGAAGTCGTTGTGGTCGATCCAGATGTGGTGGCTGAACATCTGCACGTTGATCAGGTCGTCCGTGGCGCCGGAGAGGGCGAGGTTGCGGATGATGATGTTGTGCACGGCGTTGGCCGGGGGCGTGGTGACGTCGTCGTCCACCGGCAGGCCGATGGTGAGCCCGCCGCCGACGAGCCGCGCGTCGGAGCCCAGACCGGTGATCGTCTTGTCGGAGGCGACGGGGTGCATGCCGTCGCTGGTGCCGGTCGGCAGCGTGATAGTGCCCTTGACCTGCACGACCAGTGGTTCCGGCCGGGAGATGTAGTCCAGGAACTGCGCCGTGGTGGTGGCCGTGACGACGGCGCCGCCCGCGCCGCCGGTGGTGCCGTTCTGTCCCAGTGCGTTCACCGAGGCGAACCCGTCCGCGGTGGTCGCGGCCAACGCCGGCGCGGCGCCGGGCGCGGTGGCCGCGGTCGTGGCCAGCGCGGCGGCCACGACGACCTTCAGCAGGGCGCGCCGGTTCCCGGAAGATGTGGGCATGGCTATTTCCTCTCCCGTATGAGGGGTGAGTGCAGGGGTTATCGGGAAAGCGCTCTCTGATCGCACCGTAGCGCATGTTTCCGGCGTGTCAACGGCCCGTGGCGGCCCCGGTTCGAGGTTCACATATGTGGCCGCACTATTCGACTAACGGGTTCACATATGTGTCACCGAAGGCCCATTCCGGGTAACCGGGAATGCTCTGCGCGGCTATTCTCGCCCGCCGCGCGCGAAGGCGGTGCTGGTCTGGAACCGCCGACCGCGCCCCGCCGGGCTCGTCCCGGCGAGACGCGGTGGCACTGGGTTCCAGCGGCGCCCCCACCAGGAGTCGAACCTGGGACCTCGCCGTTCGTAGCGGCGCGCTCTGTCCTGCTGAGCTATGGGGGCCTGGTCGTGCGGCACTTCTCCGCGGTCGCCGACAATGGCGTCCCCGGTCTTCCGATTCCCTTTTTCGCGGTGCGCGAAAAGAGAAAGCCGCCCTGGTCGGTTCCCCGACGGGCGGCTCCCTGGACCGGACCTTTCAACAGGTCACGGCGGGGAGCACGGGCTGCCCGGACGGCGTCGACGCGTGTTCGTCATGTCCGCTCCTCGGCTCGGTGTGGACCCATCGTGCCGATCGGCCCGGGGTGCCGTCAAACTATTTCCGGGTCATTCTCCGAATCCGGTGGCGGACCGTCCGCCCGTTGACCAGAATCCGGCCGTGACCACCGCGCGACGCTTGCTCAAGGCCCTCGACCCGCTGCCGTACGGCGCGCGTCAACGCCTCCTCGCCCGCACCGCCCGCGAGGCGGCCGGCTCGACCGGGTTGGCCGCGCTGGTGAGCGAGCTGGCGGAACGGGGCGAGTTCGAACGGCGGACGGCGTTGCACCTGGCCTACGTGGCGGGTCACCGCGAGCACGTCGAGCAGTGCCTCTCGGCCGAGCAGACCTCGGTGGTCCGCCACGCGATCGGCGCGGCGATCCGGCTGGACGTGCCCGCCGAGGTGTTCCTGGCCCGGCTGCCGCACCTGCCGACCGCGCTGCGACAGGTCCTCTACACCGCCGTGCGCCGCCAGGGGCGCCACGCGTTGGCCGAGCGGCTGCTGCCGGTGGTGCGCGCGGCGTTCGGCGACCACGAGGCCGTCGGCCTGCTCCCGGTCTGCTCGTCGGACGTGGTCGCGGAGGCGTTGCCCGACCTGGAGCACGCGGTGACCAACTGGACCTCGCTCGGCCGCCGGCACCCGGCCGTGCTGCTGGACTTCGTCACCGCCGAGCTGGACGCCACCGCGCCGGTGGAGTGGCCGACGGTGTGGCACCGCTTCGGCGCGGCCGTGGCCGGGGCCGCGCCCGCCGAGCCCGACCGCGTGCTCGACCTGCTGGCCCGGGTGGTGCCGCACGCGCCGCTGTCGTGGCAGTTCGACGGCGTGATCGGCGGTCTCGCCCGGCACGCGCCCGCGCGCGTGGCCCGCCTGCTGGCCGACCCCCGCCGCACCGGGCACCTGCCCGATCGGCGGTCCCTGTGGCGCGCGCTGGCCGTGACCGGCGACGAGGAGCTGATCGCCGTCGCCCGACTGCTCCACGGCCCGCACCTGACCCGGTTCCTCCGCGCGATCGCGCCGTCCCGGCGGGCGGCGGTGTTCGCCGGCGCGTTCGGCGACCGCCCGGACGTCCCGCTGACCGCGGTGGACGAACTGCCCTCCGCCGCACGGCACGCCGTCGCCCGGCGGCTGCTGACCCTGCGCCGGGTCGCCGACGACCCCGGCTCCCGACTCGCCGTCACCGCCCGCCTGTCCTGGTCGGACGCCCGCGACACGTTGCTCGCCGCGACCCGCCGGGCCACCGCCGACGAACGCGCCGAGGCGTACCCGCTGTACCTGGCCGCGGCCGCCGCCACCCGCGACCCGGAGGTGTTCGGCGGTGTCGTCACCGGCCTGACCAGGCTCGCCAACGAGCAGGACCCGGTGCGGTCGGCCGCGATCACCGCGCTCGCCGCCGTGCCGGCGTGGCTGTTCCGCCCGGCCGAGGCCGACGCGTTCACCAAGGTGATGGTCGACGCGACCCAAGCCCGGGACTGCTCCTGGCAGACCCGGTCCGGGGTGCGCGACCTGGCGGAGGCGCTGATCCGCCAGGGCGCGGTGTCCCGCCGTCCCGAACTCGTCGACGCGGGCTTGGCCGGGATGGCCCACCTGGGCGCCCACCTGCCGTGGGTCGACCTGCACGGGCTGGACCGGTCGCTGCCGCGCGGCGCCGAGCACCCGGTGTTCGAGGCGCTGCGACCGAGGCTGGTCGCCGACGCCCGGCGCGGCCGGTTCGAGGTCGTGCTCGGGCTCGCCATGGGTCTCGGCCGGCGCGCCTGGCACGTGCCGGGCCTGCAGGACCTGCTGGACCAGGCGCGGTCGGCCGAGGACGACGGCGTGGTGCGGCGCGCGGTCGACCTGTGGCTGGCGCCGCGCGACCAGCGCGGCGCACGGGTGGAGCGCGTGCTCGCGGACGACCCGTCCACCATCACGTTGCCCTCGGTGCAGGCCGCGGTCTCGTTGCGCCGCACCGACCTGCTGGACCGGGTGATCGGCCGGTCCCCGCACGGCCGGTTCCTGCGCCGGGGCGTGCGGTACGTGCCGCCGTTCCGGCAGTGCTTCGACCGGTGGCTGCCGCGCCAGGTCACCGCGTTCGCCGCCGAGCTGGCCGCGCTCGGGACGTCCCGGCACGCCAACCCGTACGAACGCGCCGGCGCCGTGCGGGCGCTCGGCCGGCTGCCGGGCACGGCCGACCTGGTGCGCGGGTTCCTCGCCGACGGCGAGGTGCAGGTGGTGGAGGCGGCGCTGGCCGCGCTGGCGTGGACCGACGAGCCCGCCGACGTGCTGCCGGACCTGCTCGCGCACGTCGACACCGACCGCGCGCGGGTCGCCGTGTACGCGATGACCCGCTGCGCCCGGTTCACCTCGCCCGACCGGCTCGGCGCGCTGCTCGCACCCGTGCTCGAAGGGCCGAAGGTGACCGCGCGCAAGGAAGCCGTGCGGCTGATCGCGCAACACCGCACGCCGGGCGCGGTGGCGGCGTTGGCCGGGGCTTGGGAGAACGGCCATCGCGACGTGCGGCGCGCGTTGGTGTCCGCGACGCGGTGGTTCCTCGACGACGAGGCCGCCTGGGAGCTGCTGGCCCGGGCCGTCGCCGACGAGCACGCCGTGGCGGGCGCGGTGGTCCAGTGGCCCGACGCGGTGCCGCGCCGTCACCGCGCCCGGTACGCGGACCTGGTGCGGGTGCTCGCGGACTCGCCCGACCCGGACACCGCCCGGCTCGGGCTGGGCGCGGCGCCGTACTGGGCGCGCTGGTCGGAGGGCGGCGCCGAGCTGCTGGTCGGCCGCGTGACCGACCTCGCCGACACGGCGACCTGGTGGTACGCGCTGGTCGCTCTCGTGCGGCAGTCCACGACGGCCGACGTGACGCCACTGAGGGCCGTGGTCGCGGCGCTGCTCGCGCAGCTCGGCCGGTTCGACGCGGAGGAGGACCGCGACCTGCCCGCGCGGCAGCGGATCGCGGCGCTCGTGGGTCAGCTGGCCGAGAGGCGTGACTCGGACGGATCGCGTGCGGCCGCACGTGCCCTGGTCCCGGACCTCGTCGCGGCCGGGTGCCTGCCGTGGGCGGTCAAGCTCGCGGTGGTCGCCGTCCCGTGGGAGGAATCCGGCCCGGAACTGGACGCGTTGCGCGAGGTGGCACGGCTGGCCGTGCGGCCGACCATCGCGTGGCAGGCCGCCAGGGAACTGGCGGACGTGCTCCCGCACGTGCTGCGGCGGGTGTCCCGGCCGCGGCTGCTGGACGTGGCCGGGACCCTGGTCGCCGAGGGCGCGCCCGCGATGGCCCTGTCGATCACGACCGCCGCCGGTCGTGACGCCGGGTGGCCCGCGCAGTGGCGCGACCTGCTGCGCGGACTGCGCCGGCACGACGACCCGGACGTGCGCGAGGCCGCGTCGGAGGTGTTCACCAGCGCGGAGTGAACGCGGACGGCGTCAGCGGCCGGTGCCGGAGGTCAGCGGCGGGTCGCTGAGAGCGGAGGCGTGGAGCACGTAGTGGCGTGGTGTCAGGGCCGCGGGGTAGCGGGGGAGTGCGGCCATGCAGCGGAGGTGGGCTTCCTCCGGCGTGTGGACCTCGGGGGTGGCGGTCAGGTGGGCCACCAGCGGGATCCCGTTCTCGGCGGGCAGGATTCGGCTGGTGGACGGCGTGAGGGCGTCGTCCAGCAGTGCCTGCACCTCGGTCAGGTCCACCCAGCAGTTGTCCACGAAGTGCCAGTTGTCGGGGCGGACGATGGGCGGTAGCGCTATCGCCTCCCGCTGCGCCGCGGGGGTCAGGTTCGCGCGCGCCGCGGCGAGGAGCAGGCGCTCCACCGCCGAGAGCAGGGACTCGACCTCCTCGTGCGGGACCAGGCCGGTGTCGGCGGTCCAGACGTCCAGGACCAGGTGGGGCTCGACGCTGGTCAGGCCAAAGCGCAGCGGGGTGCCGTTGCGGGGGGTGGGGCGCCAGCGGATCGTCGTCTCGTCGAGGGTGGGAGGCGCGGGGGCTTGGCCGGTGAAGGGGGTGTTGGGGCCGAACCACGACTCCGGCACCGTGCTGTTGAACAGCGGGTCGTAGTTGAACACCAGGCCGCGGTCGTGCGCGGTCCGGTCGTCGGACGCCGACCGGGCCGCGGCGTCGTACCGGCCGTGCCTGCTGGACTCCAGGACGGCGGTCCAGGTGTGCCTGACCAGGGCGTCGAAGTCGTGGTCCGCCACGTCCACGGCGGCCAGGCAGCCCTGGGCCAGGGTCCCCACGTACCCGGTCAGGGCGCGGTCGAAGCGGTTGCCCGACAGCAGGGGCAGGATCAGCTCCCGGTAGCCGGTGCGGTGGGACAGGACGGCGCTGATCGCCGCCAGGACGATGCTGGAGCGGCTCGTCCTGGTCCGGGCGGCGATCCGGCGCAGCGCCCGCCCCGCCGCCGGGGACGACATCTCCACCGCCATCGAGTCGCCGGTGGCGCGGGCGCCGGGGAGCAGGTAGAGCGCGCGCGGGGTCCGGCGGGACATCGAGTCCATGTGGTCGAGCGCCGCCCGTGCCCGGCGCCGTTCCAGCGGGGTGGCCTCGATCTCCACCTGGTCCAGCGGTTGGCGACGCGGTGGGCCGACCTCGCGGAGTGACGGGGTGGCGGTCAGTTCCCGGAACTCGTGCTTGAGCACCTCGATCGCCGCCCGGTCCACGGCCATGTGGGAGAACTCGGCGGCGCAGGCCACCACCAGGTCGTCCTGCTCCGGCGCCACCGCCACCACCAGGCGCACCGCGGGCCGCGTGCCGTCCGGCGCGTCCTGGAGCCGGCGCAGGAGCGCCGACGCCGCCGCGGGCTGGTCGGATTCGCCCCACGTGCCGTCGCCCAGCGAGCAGACGACCACCGGGACCACCCCGGACGCCGCCACGGTCTGCCGGGGATCCTCACGGCCCGAGTACGAGGTGCGCAGGCCTTCGTGGCGGGCCACCAGGACCGCCACGGCCGCGGTCACGTCCGCCACGTGGACGTCCCGGGGCACCGGCAGGTCCACGGCCAGGGTGGCGTGGAAGTGGTCCGGGGTCCGCATCAGCCAGCGCTGGATGTTGAGCTGCCCGAGCGTCAGCGGTCCTTCGCGGTGGCTCAGACCGGCGAACTCGACGGCCTCCGAGCGCACGGCGGTCAGGCGCACCCGTCGTTTCCGCGGCCGGGTGGGCGCGTTCATCGCAGTGCCGTCCGCAGCGCCGTCGTCAGGTCGCCGGCCTGGTGCCGGCGGACGGTGGCGTCGTCGGGCCAGGGGTTCGCCGTCTCGCCGAAGACGTCGACCGGAGCGGCCGACGGCGACGGCCGCCAAGCGGCGACGGCCCGGCCCAACGCCTCGCGCACCCGCGTCACCCGTGCCACGAACGCCGTTGTCGTGTCGGGCGGGACCAGGTCGCGTGCTTTCCAGTCCGCCAGCGCCTGCTCCGGGTCTGCGAGGTCGGAGGGCTCGGCCTCGACCAGGCGGGGGTCGAGGTCGGCGATCAGGCGCACGTCCGGGAGCAGGGCGGCGACTTCGAAGGCGATCACCGCGCCCGCGCCCGCACCGCCCAGGACGTAGGGGCCGGACGGGTGAGCGGCCCGGATCGCGTCGGCGTAGGCACGGGCCAGGGCCGGCACCGAGTCGATCGACGCCGAGTCGATCGACGCCGTGTCGTCGTACAGGCCGGGTGCCTGGAGGCCGTGCACCGCCTGGTCCTCGCCGAGGTCCTGCGCGAGCCGGGCGTAGCGGGCCACCTGGCCGTCGTCGGGGTGGATCAGGAACAGCGGGGTGCCGTCGCCGTCCTGGACGGGCACCAGGGGGCCCGCCAGGCGGCTGTTGTGCTCGCGCAGGGTCGCGGCGAGTGATTCGACCGTGGGGTGTTCCGCCATGACGTTCAGCGGTAGCCGGACGTCCAGTCCGGTGAGCACCGCGTTGATCACGCGGGCCGCGTCCAGGGAGTTGCCGCCCACGCCGAAGAAGTTCTCCCTGATGCCCACGCCGAAGCCGAGGACGTCCTGCCAGACGCGGGACAGCCAGAGCTCGACCGGGTCGCGGGGGCGGTGGTAGTCGGTGTCGACGGGTGTGTTCATCGGGGTGGTGCACCGCCCTCGGAGTCGGGAGACAGGCGCCAGCGCTGGAGCTTTCCGGCCGCCGTGCGCGGGAGTCGGTCGACGAACGTGAAGTGCTTGGGGATCTTGTAGCCCGCCAGCAGGCGTCCGCAGTGCGCGGCCAGTTCGGCGCGGCGGGCCGTCTTGTCCGGCCGCAGGACCACGTGCACGCCCACCACCGATCCCAGGGTGTCGTGGGGGACGGCCAGCGCCACCGCGTCGAGCACCGCGTGGTGGTGGCGCAGTGCCGCCTCGACCTCCTCGGGGTCCACCTTCTCGCCGCCCACGTTGATCGTGTCGTGCGCGCGTGGTTCCAGGTAGAGGTAGCCGTCCTCGTCGAGCCTGCCGCGGTCGCCCACGGTGGCGAACCCGTCCGGCGTGGTGCGCACGGTCCGGTGGTCCAGGTAGTCGGCGCGGGTGATCGCGTCCGGGGTGCGCAGGTAGACGGTGCCGGGGGTGCCCGGCGGGGTCGGGCGCCCGGCGTCGTCCTGGATGCGGATCCGGGTGAGGACCCCGCGGCCCACCGTGCCGGGACGGGCCAGCCACTCGTCGCCGCGGGCCAGGGTCACGCCGATGCCCTCGGTCGTGCCGTACAGCTCGAAGACCCGCTCCGGGCCCAGCAGGTCGAGCCAGCCGCGCTTGGTGTCGTCGTCGCACTTGGCGGCGGTGTGCAGGACCGCCCGCAGGCTGTCGAAGTGGGCCGGGTCCGGGGTGGTCGCCAGGATCTCGCGCATGTGCGCGGGGGTCAGCTGCGCCCACTCGACGCCGTGCTCGCGGATCAGGTCGACGGTCCACCGCGGCGCGAAGAAGCGTTGCAGCACCACGGTGTTGGCGTCGAGGACCGCGTCCACGAACGACGTGAACGGCGCGGCGTGGTAGAGCGGGCCGACGATGAGGTGCCGCTGGCCGGTGCGCCACCCCGTCTGCCGGATGGCCAACGACGGTGTCCGGCGCGGGTCGTGGCGCAGCGGGCCCGGGCGGGCGGCGATCTTCGGGATGCCCGTGCTCGCGCCGGTCGCCAGGAGGTAGGCGACGCCGTGGTCCTCCTGGACGAACCGGGACTCCAGCTGTGACAGCAGGACGTCCCGTTCGGCGGGTGGCGTCGCCGGGTTGAGCGGGAACACCGGCACCTCGGCCGCCAGGGCCGCGGCGATGGCGACGGCCGCGTCCACGGTGTTGGCGGCCTCCACGACGGCGTACGGGCCGGTCGTCCGGCTCGCGGTCGCCGTGGCGCGGTCGGCGAACTCCCGCCACGACAGCGCCACCTCCGCCAGGTCGGCGTCGAAGCCGATCAGGGCGGGGCGCTCGGGCGCGTCGCGGGCGATGTCGGCGATCCGTCGGAGCACGGGGAGGTTCATGGTTGGCGGAGGACTTCCGCCAGGCGGCGCACGCTGGACGCGGTCATGAACTCGTAGACGTCGACGGGGCGGTCGAACTCGGCCTCGACGGCGGAGATGATGCCCAGGGCGGACAGCGAATCGCCGCCCAGCTCCAGGAAGTCGTCGGTGGCCCCCACCGCGCGCACGTCGAGCTGCTCCGCCCAGATGGCGGCGACGCGGCGCTCGACGTCGTCGCGCGGGTCCTCGAACAGGGTGCAGCGGCCGTCGGCCAGGGCGGCGGCGAGGTCGTCGGGGGTCACCGGCAGGGAGTCCACGACCAGCACGCCGACCGGGCCGTCCAGCTGCTGCCGGACGTGGTTGCGCAGCACCGTGCCGCTCAGGTACTCGGTGGGCTCCACCGCGGCCACGACGACGTCGCGCCCGTCGTGGCGCACGACCGCCACCTCCACCCGGCCGACGCCGGGGTGCGACTGCAGCAGCTCGGTAACCCGGGACGGGGTCATGCCGGCACTCCTCTCAGGTGGGCGGTCACGTGGGCGCGGACCTCGTCGTCGCGCAGCAGCTCCTCGTGCTCCACGTCGAACACGGTCAGGTGGACGTCGTCGTCCACCGGCAGCGGGTAGTCCCGGGAGTGCACGAACAAGGGCTCGCCCGCCTTCAGCTCGAAGCGGCCCCCGGAGGCCAGGAGCAGGTAGTCCATGTAGGTGCGGAAGCCCTTGACCAGTTCGCCGCGGAAGTAGTCGTCGAGCGACAGGCGGCCGGCGACCGACCGCATCAAGTCGTCGTAACGCGCGGCCAGGGCGTCGGCCACGCGGGGCAGGTCGTCGGGGTGCTCCTCGACCAGGGTGTCGGCGAGGGTCTGGGCGTCCTCCAGCTCCTGCTCGGTCAGGTGCTCGGCGGAGGCGTGGACGATGCCGCTGAACTCGCCCGCCAGGGAGCCCGCGCCGGTCCGCGCGGCGTCGAACAGCAGGACCCGCGGAGCGGGTTGCCGCTCGGCCACCGCGTCGGCCACGCAGGTGGCCAGCGACGCGCCGGCGCAGTAGCCCAGGACGGCGCGAACGGCGCCGCCACCCGCCAGGGCCTCGTCCGCCCACCGGGCGACCGCCTCGTCCAGCGGGCCCGCGCCGATCCGTCCCACGTGGAGGAAGGAGGCGTCGACGGTCGACGAGGCCGCCAGGTCGGGGAAGCCCGCGGACGCCCTCCCGCCGGGGAAGTCGAGGCACAGCACCAGGTCAGGTCCCCGGTCGGACAGTCGACGCCAACTGCTCAGCTCCACCGCCGGACCTCCCGATGACTTCGGCCAGTGCCGGGTAGTCGACCTTCCCGCCGGGCGTGCGCGGTAATCGGTCGACCTGCCGGAGGACAACGTGCCGGCTCGGCACGCCGAGCGAATCGGCCAAGTGCCGTCGCTGCCGCTCGTGAACGGCGGAGTCGCCCGCGCCGACGAGGTAGACCACGTCGTCGTCGGCGAGCACCGCGGTGGGGTGCTCCGGCCGTTCCACCAGGCGCTCCAGGTCGTCCAGGCTCGTGCGGACGCCGAGCACCTTGGCGATGCGCTTGGTGCGGCCGGTCAGGTACAGGTAGCCGGCACGCAGGTAGCCCAGGTCGCCGGTGTCCAGCACGTCCACTTCGGCGCCCCGGGCCAGGTCCTCCCGGCACGACGCGTAGCCCAGCATCACGCCCGGCCCCCGGTAGCGCACCGCGCCCTCGCCGGGGACGGCCCGGGCGTGCGGTGGGCCGGGGGCGATGGTGAAGACGCCGCCCGGCACGGCCCGTCCGACCGAACCGAGGCGCTCGGGCAGGTCGGCCGGGTCGAGCACGGCCATCCGGGACGTCGCCTCGGTCTGCCCGTACATCGTGAAGAACCGGCCGCCGCGCCGCCGCATCATCCCCGCCAACCGGGTGGTCAGCTCGTCGGGCAGCCGTGCGCCCGCCTGGGTCATCGTGCGGATCGCCGTGCGCTCCAGGAGGTTCACGTGCGCCGGCCCGAACGCCGCGTAGGTGGTCGGCACGGCCGCCAACGACGTCACGCCCGTGCGGGCCAGCCGGTCCCACGTCGCGAGCGCCAGCGGCGGGCTGTCGGACAGCACCACGCTCGCCCCGGCGATCAGGTGGCTGTTGAGCACGGAAAGCCCGTAGGCGTGGGTGATCGGCAACG
This sequence comes from Actinosynnema sp. NPDC049800, assembly GCF_040656635.1. Taxonomy (NCBI): domain Bacteria; kingdom Bacillati; phylum Actinomycetota; class Actinomycetes; order Pseudonocardiales; family Pseudonocardiaceae; genus Actinosynnema; species Actinosynnema sp. NPDC049800. The sequence continues at coordinate 81,302 of NZ_JBFAMT010000019.1, forward strand.
TGGTGGCGGCGCGCTCAGCCGCGGTGATGCCCAGGGCGTCCACGATCGCACGGGAGTTGTCGGCGATCGCCGAGTACGACAGCCGAACCGCCTTCGGGCTTCCCGTAGTCCCCGAAGTCGTGAGCAGGAGGGCCGTCTCGTCGGAGATCGGGGTGAGCGGACCGCCGGAGGTGCGGCGGAAGACCGTTGCGCCGACCGGGGATTCGCCGGTCGGCCGGTAGCCGGCGGCCGTCAGGTCGTCGTGCGCGCCGGGCGCCGGGACGACGAAATCGGGCCGGTAGGCGGACAAGACCTCGGCGGTCGCGGGAAGGAATGCGACCGTGTGGCCCAACCGCAGTGCGGCGAGATAGGTCAGCACAGTGGGCAGGTCGCGGTCGCCCGCGCACAGCACGAGGGCCTTCTCGTTGTGCCGCAACGCGGTTCCGACCTGCTCCACCAGGTCGGACAGCTCGCCGTAGGTCAGCGCGCCACCGCCGGGCGGCACGACGGCGGCCGAGGGCGGCGGCGCGCCGACGCCGGTCACCAGGTCCAGCGCGGTCGTCGCCATGCCGCACATTCTGCGGTCCCGAAGCGAGCGCGGTCCATAGCGTCGGTTCGGCGAACGGTTGCTTGACGGCCGGGACCTGATGGCAAAAACTCTCCCTTCACCGGCCGGGAAAGGGCGCGTGGACGATGACCGCTGAGATCCGCGACTTCCTGCTGGAGTCGCTCACCGAGATGAAGTACAGCACCGACGGGATCGACGAGGACACCGTGCTCGGCCCCGCGGGCGCCGACCTGGAGTCGCTGGCCCTGGCCGAACTCGCCCTGCGGGTGGAGGACCGGTACGGGGTGCGCTTCGAGGTCGAGGAGGCCGAGTCCTTCGCCGGCCTGACCGTCGGCGAGTTCTGCGCCGTTGTCGCCCAGCGGATCAGCACCTCGGCCGCGACGTGACCGCGCGGGCCGCCGTCACCGGCATCGGGCTCGTCACGCCGGTCGGCACGGCGGTGGACGAGGTGTTCGACGCCGTCTGCGCGGGCCGCTCCGGGCTGTCCGCTCCACCGGAGGACCACGTGTTGCGCGGCGTCGTGGACGTCGCCGCGTTCGCCCCGCCGATCGCCGCGGACAGCGTGATCCCGGCCAAGGAAGCGCGGCTCGTGGACCGGTCGATCGTGATGGCGCTGCGGGCGGCCGAGGACGCGTTGGCGGACGCGGGCCTCGAAGTGGGCCGTGACGTGGACCCCTACCGGGTCGCCGTTGTGGTGTCGGGCGTCGGCGGGCTGGACACGCTGGCCGACCAGGCGGTGCAGCGGTCGCGGCGGGGACGGCTGGGCGTCAGCCCGTTCATGCTGCCCGGCGTGCTGCCCAACATGGCCGCCGCGCGCACCGCGATCAAGTTCGGGATCCGCGGCTACACCTCGTCGGTCGGCACGGCTTGCGCGGCCGGCGGCCAGTCCATCGGGGAGGCGCTGCGCATCCTGCGCGCCGGCGAGGCGGACGTGGTGGTGTGCGGCTGTTCGGAGGCTCCACTGTTCCCGACCTTCGCCGACGCCTTCGGCAACGCCCTGGCCCTGGCCAAGGGCTGGCCCGACCCGGCGACCGCGAGCCGGCCGTTCGACCGCCGCCGCAACGGCCTGGTGCTCGGCGAGGCCGCGGGCGTGCTGGTGCTGGAGCGGCCGGGGTTCGCGCGGGCGCGCGGCGCGTCCGCGCACGCCGACGTGCTGGGCTGGGGCGCGACGAACGACGCCTACCACCCCACCACACCGCGCCCGGACGGCTCCAGCGCCGCGGCCAGCATGGAGATCGCCCTGCGCGACGCGGGCCTGACCACCGCGGACGTCGACTACCTCAACGCACACGGCACCGCCACCAAAGCCGGTGACGCCGCGGAGGCCAAGGCCATCACGAGCGTGTTCGGCGGCGCCATGCCGCCGGTGAGCTCGACCAAGGGCGTCACCGGGCACATGCTCGGCGCGTCCGGCGTGGTGGAGGCGGCCATCGGCATCGCCGCGCTGCGGCACGGGCTGCTGCCCCCGACGCACAACCTGGACGAGCCGGACCCGTCGATGGACCTGAACCACGTCCGGGACAAGGCCCTCGCCGCGCCCGCGCGCACCGTCATGTCCAACTCGTTCGGCTTCGGCGGCCACAACGTCAGCGTGATCCTCGGGCGCGCCGATGCGTGAGCGCCGAGTCACCGTCCCGTTCTCCGGACCCGGCGCGGGCACCGCGCCCCTGACGTGGGGCCAGAAGGCGATCATGCGCGACATGCGCGCGACCGGCTGGCCGCACAACAACAGCGGCGCGCACCCGTTGCCCGAGGGCGTGACCGTCGCGGACCTGGCGGCCCGGCTGGGCGCGATGATGTGCCGCCACCCCGCGCTGCGGATGAGGCTCGGCGTCGGCGACGGCGGCGAGCCGTGCCAGGTGGTCGTGGAATCCGGCGAGATCGACGTCGAGGTGACCGCCTTCGACGACGACGTGGACCCCGCTGAGGTTTTGGGGCACAGCCACAAGATCTGGTTCGAGTGGATGACGACCCCGTTCGACGGCCACACCCCGTGGCTGGTCCGGCTGGCGGTGCTGGAGCACCGCGGCCAGGCGGCGCACCTGGTGTTCGCGGTCAACCACCTCGTCGCCGACGGCACGGGCACGCTGCTGCTGATGACCGGCCTGGGCGTCGGCGAGCTGGCCGACCGCCGGCCGGCCCCCGACGCCGTCACCGCGCTGGACCTCGCGCGCCGCGAGCAGACGCCCGAGGCGCGGCGCACCAGCGACGGCGCGATGCGCTACTGGGAGCGCCAACTCCGGGACCTGCCGCGCGCGACGTTCGGGGAGCCGAAGTACCCGGAAGGGCGGCTCGGGCACCGCTACTGGCACGGCCGGTTCAGGTCCTCTGCGGCCCACCTGGCCGTGCTGGCCATCGCCCGCCGCACGCGCACCGACACCGCGCGGGTGCTGCTGGCCGTGCTGGCCATCGCGATCGGCCGCGCCACGGGCGTGGACCCGCTCACCACCAACGTCATCGTCAGCAACCGGTTCCGGCCGGGCTTCGCCGACGTGATCGGCACGCTGAGCCAGAACTCGGTGGTGACGCTGGACTTGCGCGGCACGGTGGACGAGGTGGTGGCGCGGACCCGGCACGCGGCGACGGCGGCGTGGATGCGCGCCTACTACGACCCCGACCAGCTCGACCGCCTGGTCGACCGCCTCGACGCCGAACGCGGCCACCCGGCCGCGGTCACCTGCCGCATCAGCGACCTGAGGTTCAGCACCCGCCCGGACGCCGAGGAGCTGACCGACGGCGAGCCCGTGACCGAGGAGCGGGTGCGGGCCGAGCTGCCCCGGACGTTCCTGTCCTGGGACGGCCACCTCGACGCGATGCCCGACCAGCTGTTCATCAGCGTCGAGGACCGGCCCGGCACGATCCACCTCCAGATGGTGTTCGACATGGCCGTGCTCACCACCGACCAGGTGGAGACGATGCTCCACGCGGTCGAGGAGGTGGCGCTGGCGGCCGCGTTCGACCCGACCGCGCCCGCTATCGGCCCCACGTCACCGGCAGCTCCCGGAAGCTCCTGACCACCAGGCCGGGCTTGAGGCCCAGCTCCGACTCCGGCACGGCCAGGCGGAGGCCGGGCAGCCGGCGCAGCAGTCCGCCCAGCGCCTCCTGGAGCTCCATGCGGGCCAGCGAAGCGCCGATGCAGTGGTGCGGGCCGGCGCCGTAGGCGATGTGCGGGTTGGGGGAGCGGGTGAGGTCGAGCCGGTCGGCGTCCGGGAACACCGACTCGTCGCGGTTGGCCGACACCACGGCGGGCAGCACGACCGAGCCCGCCGGCACCGGGACCCCGCCCAGGTCGACGTCCTCGAGGGTGACCCGGGGCATCAGGATGCCGCTCTCGCCGAGCTGGATGTAGCGGGTCAGCTCCTCCACGGCCACCGCGACGGCGTGCGGGTCGTCGCCGCGCAGGGCGGCGAGCTGGTCGGGGTGGCTCGACAGGACGGTGACGAACAGGTTGATCTGGTTGGTGGTCGACTCGTGGCCGCCGGCGAGCAGCCCGGCGGTGACGGAGACGAGTTCCCGCTCGGACAGCGAGTCCTCCCGGTCCCACGCGGCGACCAAGGCGCTCATCAGGTCGTCGCCGGGGTTCGCGCGCCGCTTCCCTATCAGCTCCCCGAACGCGGCCAGCGCCGCGCGCGGCGGGCCCGGGTCGGCCCGCCAATCGCCGACCAGCGCGTCCGACCACTCCTTGACCCGGTCCTGCTCCTCGTCGGCCACGCCGAACAGCCCGCTGATCACGGCGATGGGCAGCGGCGCGGACACGTGCGCGCTCAGGTCCGCTCCGGGGCCGGCCTGTTCGAGGCGGTCGATCAGGCCGTCCACGAGCCCGGCCACCGTCGCGCGCAGGTCCTCGACGCGGCGTGCGGTGAAGGCGCTGCCGACCACGCGGCGGACCTTGGTGTGCAGGGGCGGGTCCATGCCCAGCAGCGAGTCGTCGGCCAGCGATCCCAGTTCCCACTCCGGACCCTTCGGCCCGGTGGCCGCGGCACGGCTGAACCTGGGGTCGCTGAAGACTTTCCGGACGTCCGCGTGCCGGGTCGCGAGGTAGGCGAGGGTGCCGTCGGGCAGTTCCACCCGCGGCACCGGGTCCTCGGCGCGCAGGCGCGCGTACTCCGGCGACGGGTGGTGCAGCGACGGCGCGGGCGGGAGCGGGAAGCGGATCACGGGTGGCGTCCTTCGGCGTAGGCAACGAGCTGGTCGACCACCTGGGCGGGGGTGGGCATGGCGTGGATGCGGTCGCGCAGCAGTTCGGCGGCCTCCCGCCACGGCCCACCGTCCATCAGCGCGGCGACGCTGTCGCGCACCGACGCGACGTCGGGCTCCTCCAGCACCAGGCCCGCGCCGGACACCAGCAGGCGTTCGCCGTTGAAGTGCTCGTCGCCGACCTGCGGCAGGATCAGTTGCGGCACACCGTGGACGAGGGCGGTCATCATCGTGCCCGCACCGCCGTGCTGGACGAACGCCGCGCTGCCGGGCAGCGCCAGGCGCAGCGCGAGGGGCGCGTCGGCCACCCGCACCGTGTCGGGCAACGGGGGCAGCGCGTCGCGGTGCGCCTTGGCCACGGCGACGACCACGTCCGCGCCCAGGTCGGCCACGGCGCGGATGACGTCCGCGAGATCGGCCCGCTCGGACAGCCCCGGCCCGGCGACCGTGCCGCCGGTGACGCACACGCGCGGGCGGCTCGGCGGTTCGTGCAGCCACGGCGGGAGGACGTGGGTGCCGTTGTAGGGCAGGTAGCGCATCGGCAGGCTCGGCACGGGCAGCGGAACCTGGAGCGGCGCGGGCACGGGGTCGATCATCAGGCCGCCCGCCACGCGCACGTCCGACGACGTGATCCCGAAGCGGCGTGCCAGCGGGCCGAAGACGCCCTCGTGGTCCCACGCCAGCGTGGAGCCGTGGTCCGGTCCCCACAGGACCTGCGCGCCGGGCACGTCCAGCACGGCCGCTGCCACGGCCGCGGCGAGGTTGAACGGCTCCCACAGGAGGAGGTCCGGCCGGAAGGACCGTCCGAACGCGACCAGGTCGTCCACCCAGGCGTCGGCCATCTGAACCACACCGCCGTCCGGGGTGATCGCCGGACCGTCCGGATCGGGCGCGCCGGTGCCGCCACCGACCTTGCCGATCCGGTCGGTGAACACGGCCTCGAAGTCCAGGTGCGGACCCAGCGGCACGGCGACCAGGCCGGCCTCGTCCACGACCGGCGCGAGCCCGGGTTGGGTGGCCACCAGCACCTCGTGCCCGGCGGCCTGCAGCGCCCACGCCAACGGCACCAGGCAGTAGAAGTGCGAGCGCCAGCCCCAGGTCGAGATCAGAATGCGCACCCGGCATGCTAACCCGCGCACGGGGCGTGCGGAATCCGTTGACGCAGCGGGGGTTCGGGCGCAGTCTTATCCGCCGTGGCCGCCTTACCCGAATTGCGCCGGTACCCCTTCGAGCCGTTCACCGGCGAGCTGTCGCCGGAACTCCTCGGCATGATCGAGACCGACCCGGTGAGCCGGGTGCTGCTGCCGGACGGGGAGCCCGCCTGGCTCGTGCTGGACTACGCCGGGTGCGTCAAGGTGCTGGCCGACCCGCGGTTCAGCCGGGTGCTGCACCGGCCGCCGCCGGACCAGCCGCCGCTGCGCGACCTCAACCAGGACGGCCCGGCGCACGCGGCGGTGCGCCGGGTGGGCAGCCGCGCGTTCGGCGGTCGCCGCATGGCGCACTACCGCCCGCGCGTGCAGGCCCTGGTGGACGAGCTGGTGGACGCGATGATCGCCGGGCCGCGGCCCGCCGACCTGGTCAGCGGTCTCGTCGCGCCCTTGCCGCTGCTGGTGATCTGCGAGGTGATCGGTGTCCCGGCCGCCGACCGCGAGCGGTTCTACGGCTGGCTCGCGGGCCTGAACTCGGTGGTGGACTACAACTCCGCGGAGGCCGCGAAGTCGCTGTGGGTCTACCTGGCGGGGCAGCTGGCCGCCAAGCGGGTCGAGCCCGGCGACGACCTGCTGTCGGTGTGGCTGGAGGGCGGCGACGACCACGGCCTGTCCGACGACGAGATCATCGTGCTGGCCATGGGGTTGCTGCGCGGCGGCCTGGAGGTCGGCTCGACGGCCGCGGGCGTGCGGGTGCTGTTCCAGCACCCGGAGCAGCTGGCGGAGCTGGTGCGGTCACCGGAGAAGATCCCCGCCGCGGTGGAGGAGATCCTGCGGTACACCGCAGTCAGCAGCATGTTCCGGGTGCAGGTCGTCACCGGGGACGTGACCGTCGGCGACGTCGCGATGAGCGCCGGGGACCGCGTCATGGCCGTCCCGTGGGTGGCCAACCGCGATCCCCGGGTCTTCAAGGACCCCAACGTGTTCGACATCGACCGGGTGGCCCGGACGGCGCACCTGGCCTTCGGCTACGGGCCGCACTTCTGCCTGGGCACGGCCCTGGCCCGGATGGAGGTCGAGCTGTCCATCGCGACGCTGCTGCGCCGCCTGCCGGGGCTCGCGCCCGCGATCGGGGTCGAGGAGCTGCCGTGGCGCCACGACCGGATCAACGGGGGCATCGAGAGGTTCCCGGTGGTGTGGCGGGAGGATCAGTAGCTCTCCACCGCGTTGACCCGGTCGGGCCAGTACCGCTCGCCCGGCGCGGGCTGGTAGTGCTCCCAGCGCGGCGGGTTGCCCGTCGGCACGTCGCCCAGCACCGTGATGCGCTGGCCGCGGCGGCGTTCGCGGTAGTCGTTGACGGCGTAGTGCTGGGTGACCCGGTTGTCCCACATGGCCACGTCGCCGGGCTGCCAGCGGAAGCGGCAGGTGAACTGCGGTCCCTCGGAGAACCGGAACAGGTACTCCAGCAGGGCGTCGCTCTCGTTGCGCGACAACTGGGGGATGTGCGAGGTGAACAGGCGGTTGAGGTAGAGCGAGCGACGGCCGGTCTCCGGGTGCACGCGCACCACCGGGTGCTCGGCGCGGCTGGAGAACTCGTCGCCCACGCGGATGGTGTGGATCGCGGTCAGGCCGTCCACCAGGTCGCGCAGCGGGGCCGACAGCGACTCGTAGACCAGGCACTGGTTGGTCCACATGGTGTCGCCGCCGTGGGGCGGCAGTTCGATCAGGTGCAGCACCGACGCGATCGGCGGGCTCTCGTGGAAGGTCATGTCCGTGTGCCACACGTCGACCTTCGCCCCGTCCTCCGAGTCGATGACGACGATCTCCGGGTGGCTCTCCAGCCGCGGCAGGTAGGGGTGCAGCTCCACCTCGCCGAAGCGCCGCCCGAAGTCGATGTGCGCCTGCGGCGTCAGGTTCCCCTGACCGCGCAGGAACACCACCTGGTGACGCAGCAGCCGATCGCGGATCAGGTCGAACTGCTCGTCGGTCAACGTGTTCAGGTCGATGCCGCTGATCTCCGCGCCGAGGGCGCCGGACACCAGCCGGATTTCCGGGGCGGTCACACTCGTCATCGGGCCATTCTGTGCCACGAAGGGGGTTTGGTCCACGGGTTGACTGCGGTGGTGCGGTTCGGGACGCTGCGCCGATGCCGCCCGAGAACGCAGGGGAGCGCTTGGACGCGCTCACCGACCTGGTCACCCCGATGGCCGTGCGCACGGCGGTCACGCTCCGCGTGCCCGACCTGATCGCCGACGGCGCCACCGACCTGACCGAGCTGGCGCGGCGCTGCGGCGCCGACCGCGACGCGTTGGGCAGGTTGTTGCGCCACCTGGTCCACCGCGAGGTGTTCGCGGAGGTCTCACCGGACGTGTTCGCGTTGACCGGACTGGGCGAACTGCTGCGCGACCGCGGCGACACCGGCTACGGCACGAGGTTCGACCTGGACGGCTTCCCGGCGCGGATGGACCTGGCCGCGCTCGGCCTGCCGCACGCGGTCCGCACGGGCGAACCGGGCTACGCGTCGGTGCACGGCCGCGACTTCTGGTCCGACCTGGACGCGACCCCGGAGTACCGCGCGCACTTCGACCGGCTGATGGCCGGGCTCCAGGCGATGAGCGCGCCGCAGGTGGCGAAGCTCTACCCGTGGCCGGAGGCGGGGCTGGTGGCCGACGTCGGCGGCGGCTCGGGCGCGCTGCTGGCCGAGCTGCTGGCGGCGCACGGGCACCTGCGCGGGATGCTGGTCGACCGGGCCGAGCCGGTGGCCACGGCGGCGGCGCGGTTCGCCGAGAACGGCTTGGGCGACCGGGTCGAGGTGGTCGAGGGCGACTTCTTCCAGCCGCTGCCCGCAGGCGCGGACGTCTACGTCGTCTCGCGCGTGCTGACCGACTGGAACGACGCGTCCGCCGCGACGATCCTGCGCCGTTGCGCCGAAGCGGCCGGTCCGGACGGACGAGTGCTCGTGGTCGAGGTGCTGCCCACCGAGCCGCACGTGCCGCACCTGTCGCCGTTCGACCTCCGCATGTTGGTGGAGGTGGGCGGTCGGGAGCGCGACCGCGCGGCGCACGACGCGCTCGCCGCGTCGGTCGGACTGGCGCCGGCGCGGACGTTCGCGGGCTCGGATGGCTTGGCGCTCATGGAGTTCCGGTCGGCGTTGCGCTGATCGGCTTCTTGCCGCGGGATTCCCCGCGCCTTACCGTCACGCTGAGCGTCAAACCTGTCGCCTGTCGAAGGGCGGACGCGCATGACCGTTTCCGACTCACCGCAGTATCGGACTTTCCTCGACGGTCTGGCCCGCAGCGAGTCGGGACGGCTCCTCCAGGAGGAGTTGCGCCGCCGTTGGCCGGAGACGACCGACGAGCTGGCTTCCATGGCGCGGTTCGCCCTGGTGCCGGCGGGGAAGCTGCTGCGCCCGCTGATGGCGCTGCACACCGCGCAGGCCGTCGGCGGCGACCCGCTCCGCGTCACCGCGGCCGTGCTCGCGCTGGAGTACGTCCACACCGCGACCCTCGTGCACGACGACATCATCGACGGCGACGACGTGCGCCGCGGTCGGCCGTCGGTGCACGCCGCCTACGGAGTCCCGAACGCGATCGTCACCGGCGACGGCCTGATCTTCAGCGCCTTCGAGTCCCTTGTGGACGAACCGTGGTCGGCCTCGCCCGCGCGCGTCGTGGCGGCGGTCGGCGAGCTGGCCGAGGTCGGCCGTCACCTGTGCCGCGGCCAGGTGCTGGAGTCGCGCCTCGTCGGCGACCTGGAGGAGGGCGCGCGCTGGTACGAGGAGATGGTGCGCCTCAAGACCGGCGCGCTGTTCCGGGCCGCCTGCTACATCGGGGCGACGCTGGGCGGCGCCGGCGCGGACACCGGCACGATGCTGGCCTCCTACGGCGAGCACGTCGGCATCGCCTTCCAGATCCGCGACGACCTGCTGACCTTCGTCGCCACGCCCGAGGAGACCGGCAAGCCCGCCGACAGCGACCTGCTCAACGGACGGCCGACGCTGCCGGTGCTGCTGGCCTACGAGGCGGCCGACGAGGCCGATCGGCGCGAGCTGCGGGACGTCCTGGGCCGCCGCGCCGCCCGGGAGGGCGACGTGCGGTGGGTCCGGGACCTGGTGACGGCCTCCGGCGCGGTGCAGAGCGCGCACCGGCGGATGGTGTCGCACGTGGAGTTGGCGCTGGCCGGGCTGGCGGGGTTGTCACCGTCGCCGCACGCGACCGCGCTGGCCGACATCGCGCGCTGGACCACGAGCGGGGCGCGGTGAGCGCACCGCCGGACGGCCGGGGGTAGGACGTGGGCTTCGGCGCGGCGGTTCGGGCGCACGTGGAGACGTGGCGCCCTTACACGCTCTGGTACGTCGGGCTGGTCGGGCTCGGTGGCGCGGTGCTGGCCGGCGCGGCCGGGCACCCGTGGCGGCTGCTCGCGGCGTGGGCCGCGCCCACCGCGGGCTGGCTGGGCGGGCACTACCTGGGCGACTACTTCGACCGGCACCTGGACGCCATCGGCAAACCGCACCGACCGATCCCGTCGGGACGGTTGAGCCCGCGCGTCGCCCGGGCGTGCGGTGTGCTGTGCATGCTGGTGGTGGCGGCGATCGCCGTGCTGGGCGGGTGGCCGACGCTGCTGGCCGCCGTGCTCGGCGTGTTCGGGATCGTCGCCTACAGCCGCTGGGCCAAGGCGCGCGGCATCGCGGGCAACCTGGTGCGCGGCGCGCTCGGCGCGATCGCCCTGGTGTACGGGGTGTGCGTGGCCGGGACGTGGCCGTCGTCGGGGATCGCCGCGGTGGTGGCGCTGGCGGCGGTGTTCTGGCTGCACGACACGGCGTCCAACCTGGTCGGCGCGCTGCGCGACGTGGACGGCGACCGCGCGGGCGGCTACGGCACGCTGCCGGTGCGCCGCGGCACGCCCTTCGCGGTGTGGACGGTCCTCGCGCTGTACCTGGCGGTGATCGGCGCGGCGGTGGCGGGCGGGCTGCTGTCCGCGGTCGGCGACCGCACGGCGTACCTGGTGACGCTGGCCGTCGTGGCGGCGCTGGGCGTGCTCGCGCTGGCACCCCTGGTCCGGCGGCGCGCGGACGTGCCGGTGGTCGTCGCGCTGCGGAGCCACGAAGTGCTGGTGGTCGAACGGCTCGTGCTCGCCTCGGCGACCGTCGGCCTCGGCCTGGGCGTCGGCTGGCAACTGGGGCTGGCCCTGCCGCTGGCCGCGCTGACATGGTGGACGCAGTCGGCGATGCGGAGCAGGCACGAGCTGGGCACGTCCCGGCCGCCCGGGGCCCGCTCGCGCCGCCTGATCCCGTTGGAGGACAAGACATGACAGCCGTGTCGCTGGTCGACGTCGCGAAGGCCGTGGAGCGCGGCGCGGAGGCGCTGCTGGCCCGGCAGCGCCCGGACGGCGCGTTCACCGACGACCCGCCCGCCTCCGTGCTGGGCACCGCGGGCACGATCACGGCGCTGCACGCCGCCGACCCGGTCGCCCACGCCGACCTGGTCGCGGGCGGCGCGGCGTGGCTGCGCGACCGGCAGCGCGACGACGGCGGCTGGGGCGGGGTGGACGGCGCGCCCAGCGAGGCCGTGCCCACCGCCATCGCCACCGCCGCCCTGCGCGTCGTCTCGCCGGAGGTCAGCGCGACGGCCGTGACTGCCGGGCGTGCCGCGTTGGCCGCGCTGGGCGGGGTGGACGCGGTGACCGACCGCGCGGTGGCGCTGATGTGCCGGCAGTTCCTGACCCTGGCCGGGCTGACCGCCGAGGCGGGTGCGCTGCGGCGGCTGCCGCTGGAGATCGTGCTGGCCGACAAGCTGCGGCGGCGGCTGATCTCGTTCCGCACGACGCCGTTCGTCGGCCTGGCGCTGGCCCAGGACGGCCTGCTGCCCACGGGGCCGGTCCGCCGGTTCACCCTGCGCCTGGCCCGTCCGGCGGCTCTGCGACTGGTCCGCGCGGTGTACGAGCACGAGGGGCGCACCGGGGCTCTCAGCGAGGACCCGTGGCCGGCCGCCCTGGTGCTGCTCGGCCTGGCGCGCTCCGGCGAGGCGCCCGACATCGCCGACGCCATCGCGGGCTGGCTGCGCGCCGCGGTCCGGCCCGAGGGCGCGTGGGACGCGGTGGCCAACCTCGACCTGACCCGCACCGGCTACGCCACCACCGGCCTGGTCGCCGCCGGGTACGCCGCGGACCCCCGACTGCGCGCGGCCCGCGACTTCCTGCACGCCGCCCGCACCACCGAGCCGTTCACGATCCTGGACGTCCCGGCGGGCGGCTGGAGCTTCTCCACCCGGCGCGGCTGGCCGGTGACGCTGGAGTCGGCCGAGATCCTCAGCGCGCTGGCCGGGCTGCCCGGCGCCGCCGAGGACGCCCACCTGCGCGGTGGGCTGGAGTGGCTGACCGGGCGGCAGGACACGCGCGGCTCGTGGAGCCTGTGGGTGCGCGACACCAAGCTCGCCAACGACGGGCCGTGCCCCGCGATCACCAGCCAGGCGATCCAGGCCCTGCTGGACGCGGGCCGCCCCGCCGACGACCCGGCCGTGGCCTCCGCCGTCGCGTGGCTGCTCACCGCGCAGAACCCGGACGGCACGTTCGAGAACCTGTGGTACCGCGACCACACGTCCGGGACCGCCGTCGTGGTCGCCGCGCTGGCGCGGGCCGGGCACGACGGGCACGAGGTCGTGCGCAAGGCGGTGGACTGGTTGTTACGCACCCAGCTGCCGGACGGCTCGTGGGGCCCGGGCGACGGGACCGAGGGCTCGGTCGAAGAGACGTCCTGGGCGGTCCAGGCGCTGCTGGCGGCGGGAGCCGGCGCGGACGCGGTGGACCGGGGCGCGGCCTGGCTGGTGGCCGCCGCCGGACCGGACGGCGGGTGGGAGCCCACGCGGGTGTGCAACTACATCCGCCACCACGTGCGCTACGCCAACGGCGTGGTCACGCAGGCCGTGGCGCTCAAGGCGCTGGGCGAGTACCGGGCCGCCGTCCGATGACGCTCCCGGGGACCGTCGACGTGGTGGTGTCCGGCGCGGGCGCGGCCGGGCTGGCCGCCGCGCGGGCGCTGGGCGGGACCGGCCTGCGGGTGCTGGTGCTGGACCGCAGGCAGACCCCCGCGCCGACCGCCAAGGGCGAGATCCTCCAGCCCGGCGCGGTGCGCGTGCTCGACGACTGGGGCGCGCTGGACGACCTCAGGGCCGCCGACGCGCGCCCGGTGGACCGGCTGGCCATCCGCGACGGCGACGGCACCGCGCTGCTCGCCGTCGAGTACGGCACCCTGCCCGGTCCGCACCGGCAGGTGCTGTGCGCGGCTTACGAGGACCTGTGCGCGGCAATCACCCGCTCGTTGCCCGAGACCGTGGAGATCGTCCGCGGCGTGCGCGTGGACGGGGTGCTGCGCGAGGGCGGACGGGTCGCGGGCGTGGCGGTCGACGGCGGCGAGGTCCGCGCGCGGTTGGTCGTGGCGGCGGACGGCATGTCCTCGGCGCTGCGCAAGGACGCCGGGATCAGCGTCGACCGGGACGAGTACCCGCACCGGCTGCTGGCCTTCGACGTGGCCGACGCGGACGTGCCCGGCGAGGTGACGGCCTACCGCACCGCCCGCGGCCTGCGGCTGGTCTACCCGTTGCCCGGTCGCCGCTGCCGGCTCTACGTCCAGGTCGCGCCCGACGAGTTCCGCGCCACCGGGTTGGCCGAGCTGGGCCGCTGGGTCGGCGGCGTGCTCGCCGAGGTGCCCGCGCTCGCGCCGCTCGCGCCCGCGCTGGAGGCGAGCCTGCACCGCCGGCAGCTGTTCGGGGTGTCCCGGCTGCGGGCGGGCCGGCTGGCCGTGCCCGGCCTGGCGCTGGTCGGCGAGGCCGCGCACGCCGTGCACCCGATGGCGGCGCAGGGCGTGAACAGCTCGCTGGCCGATGCCGAAGGGCTGGCCGAGGCGTTGGGAGAGGTGCTGGCCGCGCGGTCGGTGATGGGCGAGGAGCCGGCGGTGGACGAGGCACTGGCGGCGTACGAGGCGGCCCGGCGGCCGAGCCTGGACCACATTGCGACGGTCAGCCACAACGCCGCCCGCATGATCACCGCCCTGTCCGGCGCACCCCGGCTGCTGGGCGCGCGGATGATGCGCCGCACCGCGGCCAACCCCCGGCTGCTGCGGCGCACCGCGGGCAACATGTCCGGCACGGACGTCCGGCCGCTGACGTTCGTCGACCGGCTCTACCAGCTGGGCGTGCTCGCCGACCGGCGTGCCCACGACCTGCCCGCGGCCGACCCGAGGGGAAGCGAGGTCCGATGACCGCCGTCGACGCCGACCGGCTGCACGACCTGTCCATGAACGAGACGCCCCACCCGCCGCTGCCCGCGCTGCGGCAGGTGGTCGCCGAGGGCGCGGCGCTGCTCAACCGCTACCCCGACCGGTTGGCCGGGGCGCTCACCGCCGGGCTGGCCCGGCACCTGGGCGTCGCCCCGGAGGCGGTGCTCGTCGGACCTGGCTCGGCGGGGCTGTTGCAGCACCTGGTGCAGTCGTTCGGGCCGAGGCCGGAGGTCGTGCACGCGGCGCTGTCGTTCGAGGGCTACCCCCTGATCGTCGCCAACGCGGGCGCCGAGGGCGTGCCCGTGCCGATGGACGGCTACCGGCACGACCTGCGCGCGATGGCCGACGCCGTCACCGGCGCCACCCGGTGCGTGCTGATCTGCAACCCCAACAACCCCACCGGTTCCGCGCTGGGCCGCGCCGAGCTGGAGGAGTTCCTCGGCCGCGTGCCCGCCGACGTGCCGGTCGTGATCGACGAGGCCTACCGGCACTTCGTCACCGACCCGGACTTCCCGGACGCGCTGGACCTGTACCGCGACCACCCGAACGTGTGCGTGCTGCGCACCTTCTCCAAGGCCTACGGCCTGGCCGCGCTGCGCGTCGGCTACGCGGTGCTGCCCGCGGACCGGGTGATGGCCGCGCGGATGACCGGCATGGTGTTCTTCGCCAACTCCCTGGGCCAGGCCGCCGCGCTGCGCGCGCTCGACCCGGACGTCACCGAGGAGCTGTCGCGGCGGTGCGCCGACGTGGCCGCGCAGCGCGCCCGGCTGGTCGCCGGGCTGCGCGACGCCGGGTACACCGCGCCCGACAGCGAGGCCAACTTCGTGTGGCTGCCGCTGGGGGAGGACAGCGCCGCGTTCACCGCCGACGCCCGGGCCGCGGGCATCCTGGTGGCGTGCCTGGACGGTCGGGGTGTGCGGGTCACGGTCGGCACGGCCGAGGCCAACGACCGGTTCCTGGCCTTCGCCCGCTCCCGGAGGTGAGCGCCGCGCCGGGCCCCGGCGCGGCGCGCGTCCCTACCAGCCCGCCTTGATGGTGGACGCGATGTGCCCGCGCTCGTCCTCGGTCAGCCACCAGCCGACCGGGATGGACACCATCCGCGCGCCCACGCTGTCCAGGCCGGGCAGCAGCGCGGCGTACTCGCGCACCGTCGTGTAGACGTCGTTGCGCTCGTGCACCTGGCTGGCCATGATGCCCGCCTCCTCCATGCGGCGCATGAACCCGTCGCGGTCGTCGACCTTGATCGTGTAGATCCAGAACGACGACTCGCGGTCGGGCGCGCGTTCGGTCAGCTCCAGGCCCGGCACGTCGGCGAGCTCCGCGTCGAAGTACGCGGCGTTGCGCCGGTGCTTGGCCACGATCTCGTCCACGTGGTCGAGGTTGGCCAGGCCGATGCTGGCGTTGATGTCGTTCATGTGGAACTTGAAGCCGAACTCGGGGATGTCGTTGAGGAACGAGAACCGGGCGTTGGTCTCGCGGTCGATGCCGTACCACCGCAGCAGCCGCGCCCGGCGGGCCAGTTCCTTGTCCGGCAGCACGACCAGGCCGCCGTCACCGGCGGTGAGGTGCTTGATGGCCTGGAAGCTGAACACCGAGATGTTGCCGTGGTTGCCCAGGTGCTTGCCGTCGAACGTGGCGCCCCAGGCGTGCGCGCAGTCCTCGATCACCATGGGGCGCACGCCGTGCACCTTCTCCGCCTGGTCCAGCACCTCGGCCAACCGCCGCAGGTCCACCGGGTAGCCGGCCCAGTGCACCACGATGATCGCCTTGGTCCGCGGGGTGATCTTGCGGGCCAGGTCGTCCAGGTCCATGTTGAGGTTGGCGGGGTCGACGTCCACCCAGCGCGGGCGCAGGCCGTTGGCCAGCACCGGCCAGTTGGTGGCGCTGCACGTCATCGGCGTGGTCAGCACTTCGCCACCGTCGCCTCTCACGCCGCCGGTGACCAGGTGCAGGGCTAAGTGCAGGCCCGAGGTGGCGCTGTTGACGGTGGCGAGCTTCGGGTTGCCGATCCGGGTGGCCAGGGCGGCCTCGAACTCGTCCACCTTGGCGCCCTGCCCGATGAAGCCGCTGGTCAGGACCTTCTCGACGAGGGCCGGCGCGGTGCCGGACATCGCGACCTTGAACAGGGGGATCATGCGTGCTCCTTCGTCGTGCGGCCGGTTTCCGCCTCAGCGCACCTCGATCCCGACCAGGCAGAGGTAGCGCAGTTCGCGGTCGTACTCGCCGACCACCACCAACCCGCCCGGCTCGGCGAGCGCGTCGGCCAGCCGCCACCACACCCCGGTGAGCGGCTGACCGGCGGGCGCGCGGTCGGGACCTTCGGGCCACACCGCGGACAACGCCTCGCCCAGCACGAGGCGCACCCGGTCGTGACCGGCGGACAGGTCGGCGATCGTCCGGGCCGCCAGGTCCGGCACGGCCTCCGGGGCCACGTCCGGGAACTGGTGGAGGTCCGTGACGCGGTGGCCCGCGTCGTCACCGCAGAGCAGGGCGACGCCGCGGTGCTCGCGCGGCGGCGTCGCCGTGGAGTCGTAGGGCAGCCCGCCCTGCTCGACGGCCACCACCAGCGCCCGCCGCCGCGCGCGGTCGCGGACCAGGCGCAGCGCGGTGAACGGCGCGGCGCTGCCCTGGTCGCAGACCGCGAAGGACAGCGGCGTGCCGGGGCAGACGTGGCTGAGGTAGGTGGCCGTGGCGCGGCCCGGCCACAGGTCGTGGATGGAGAACGCCAGCACCGGCAGGTCCACCGGCCCGTCCGCGACGGCGGCCACCAGCGCGGCGGCCATCTCGCCGTAGGACTGGCCGGACAGCTCCGGCGCCCGCACCGATCCCGACAACTCCGGTGTCCGCGCGGATCCGGTCAGCCCCGGCGCTTGCGCCGATCCGGCCAGGTCCGCGAAGTACTCCGCCACGACGGCCCGGTGCGCGTCGTCGGCCAGGAAGACCGCCGGGCCGGGGAAGACCCGGCGCTCGGCGCGCAGCACGCGCACTACCAGGGCCTGCAGTGCGAGGCGATGAACTTGGCCGGCTGGCCCACCGTCCGCAGCTCGTCGGTGCGCATCTTCTCCACGTCGATCTGCACGCCGAGCCGCTCCTCGACCTCCAGCAGCAGCTCCAGGCCCAGCGACGAGCTCAGGCCGAGCTCGTCGGCCATGTCCATGTCCTCGGTGACCGGCCCGTCCCGTTCGGACAGCCGCGCGATCACCTCGGTCATCGCCTCGACCACGCGGGGCCGCAACTCGGTGTCGACCTGGGCGTCGGGTGCGGTCATGGCGGCCTCCTGGGTGGAACGGACTCAGTGCTGGAACACCGTCGCGGTGAACGTCGCCCCGGCGCCCGCGCCGACCGCGGCCACCAGGTAGCGGTCGCCCTCGCGAAGCAGCCCGCGTTCGCGCGCCGTGCTGTAGTTGGCGAACGCGTCGGAGCAGAACAGGTGGCCGTTGACCGGCACGTTGGACAGCAGCACGCGCTCCACCGGGAAGTCCATCAGCAGGCAGAGCCGTTGCCAGGTCACGACGTTGTCGTTGTGGGGCAGCACCAGGGCGATGTCGTCCAGCTCCAGTCCGGCCCCTGCCACCGCCTCGCGGATCACCTCGGCCAGCAACGGCCGGTACTCGCGCTGGAAGCGCTCGGCGCTCTCGCCGAACTCGGTGTCGAACTCGCCGCGCTGGGCGCAGGCGAACGACAGCACCCGGTCGCGCGGGCCGTGCGCGCTGACCAGGCTGGCCGACGCGCCCTCGCCGAAGATCGACGTGCCGGGCAGCAGGCGCGCGTCGCGGGTGAACGCCTTCTCGCCGGTGAGGACGAGCGCGAGCGCGTCGGGGTCCGGGTCGGCCGCCAGCAGCCGCCCCGCCGACTCGAGGGCGAGCAGCCCGCTGGCGCAGCTCTGGTGGGTGACGGTGAACGCCAGCGCGTGGCCCAGCCCGGCCTCCCGGCACACCTCGTGCAGCGGGTTGCGCGGGTACGGGACCACGACGGGCATGGCCCGCCCGTAGACCACGTACCGCACCAGGTGCTCGCGCCCGCGCAGCGAGCCGATGCCGTCGATCGCCGCGCGCAGCAGGTCGGCCAGCGACCGCTCCGGGTCGAGGCTGATCTCGCCCAGCCCGTGGAACCGCCGGAAGAGCCGGACCTGGATGTCGGTCAACCCCAGCGGTTCGGCGAGGTTCTCGATGGGAACGCGGAGAGTCGGCGTGTACACCGACACCGCGTCGAGCGCGGTCACAGTCGCAGATCACACCACGCGCCCTGTCGGACGTCAATGTGTGCCATCATCGTCCGGTGTCGCGGTTCCTGCTCGTAGAGCTGCCGCTGCAAGGCCACCTGTTCCCGATGCTCGCCATCGGCCAGGAACTCCTCCACAGTGGACACGAGGTGGTGTGGTGCGGTCCGGAGGACACGCTGCGCCCACTGGTCGGTCCGGACGCGACGGTGCACCCCACCGGGGTACGCGCCTACCGCCGTTACGCCGAGACCGGCATGGCCGGCGTCCGGGCGCTGTGGGACGGCTACCTGCTGCCGTTCACCCGGTTCGTCCTCGACGCGGTGGACGACGCGGTGGTCCGCCACCGGCCCGACGTCGTGGTCGCCGAGCAGTACGCGCTGGCCGGGGGCCTGGTGGCGCACCGGCGGGGCGTGCGGTGGGCCAGCCTGTGCACCGGCCTGCTGGAACTCGCGCCGCCGCCCGAGCTGGCCGGGTTCGACGACTTCGTGGCCGACCGGGTCGCGCGGGCCCTGGAGCTGGCCGGACTGCCCGCCGACGAGCCGCTGGACCCGAGGTTCTCGCCGGACCTGGTGATCGCCCTGTCCAGTCCCGGCCTCACCCCGCCCGCCGCGCTGCCGCCCCGGACGGTGCTGGTCGGCGCGGCGCTGGGACCGCGGCCCAACGCCCCCGGGTTCCCCTGGCACGACTGGGACGACGACCGCCGGCACGTGCTGGTCACGGTCGGCACCATCGTCGGCCACATGATCGGCGACTTCTACGAGCGCGCCGGCGCGGTGCTCGCGCCGCTGGCCGACGACGTGCAGGCGGTGTTCGTCACCTCCTGGGTGGACGCGAAGTCGTTCCCCGACAACGCCATCGCCGCCGAACTGGTGCCGATGCTGGACCTGATGCCCCGTTTGGACGCGGTGGTCTGCCACGCGGGAGGTGCGGTCAACGAGGCGTTGAGCTACGGGGTCCCGATGGTCCTCGCCCCGGTCCGGGCCGAGCAGGTGGCGCTGTCGCACCGGGTCGCGGCGGCGGGCGCGGGCATCGAGGTGCCGATCCTGGACGTGACGGTGCCCGAGCTGGACGCGGCCGTGCGCGCCGTCCTGGACGATCCGGCCTATCGGGACGGCGCCCGCCGGATCGGCGACGAGTTCGCCGCCGCGGGGGGCGCGCCCGCCGCCGCGCACCTCGTCGCGCTGGCGTCTGGCGGCTGACCGCCTCCAGCCGCGAGGATGGGCCCGTGGACGGGCTGAGAGCGAACGCGTTGCCCACCACCGACGAGTTCGCGTGGGCTCGGCAGCGGCGGGCCGACATCAGGGCCGCGGGCGGCATCCTGGACCTGGTGCTGCCGCTGCGCGACGGCGGTGACGGCGCGCCGCTGTTCTGCCTGCCGCCGCTGGTCGGCGCGAGCTGGTGCTACCTGGCCCTGCTGCCGCACCTGGACGCGGCCCACCCGGTGTACGGGCTCCAGTCGCGCGGCTCGCGGAGACCCGAACCGCTGC
Organism: Actinosynnema sp. NPDC049800; assembly: GCF_040656635.1. Classification (NCBI taxonomy): domain Bacteria; kingdom Bacillati; phylum Actinomycetota; class Actinomycetes; order Pseudonocardiales; family Pseudonocardiaceae; genus Actinosynnema; species Actinosynnema sp. NPDC049800. The sequence continues at coordinate 101,175 of NZ_JBFAMT010000019.1, forward strand.
CGGTGGACCTGGCCGAGGTCGCCCGCGACTGGGCGGACCTGATCCGCGCCACCAGCCCCGGCCCTCACCACCTGTTCGGCTGGTCCCTGGGCGCGAACACCGCGCACGCCGTGGCCGAGGAGTTGCAGCGGCGGGGCGACGAGGTGGCGCTGCTGGTCGTCGGCGACGCCACGCCCGACCTGCCGCACGGCCTGGGCGTCGGTGACGACAACCTGTGGTTGCTCTGCGACTTCGTGCTGCGCGAGTTCGGCTACCAGCCGGTGGTCGAGCCGGACGACCCCGACCCGGTGGGCCGGCTGGTCGAGGCGGTGCGCGGACGCCCGAGGCTGGGCCTGTCGGAGTGGCCCGACCGGCGGTTGCGGGCGCTGCCCCGCGTCATCCGCCACTCCATCGCGGTGGCGCAGCGGCACGAGGCCGGCCTGGTGCGCTTCCCGGTCCTGTTCCTGTCGGCCACCCGGTCGCGGCGCAGCACCGAAGCGAAGGTCGCGGCGTGGGACGGCCACCTGGACGGTCCGGTGGAGGTGGTCGAAGTGGACTGCGAGCACGAGCACATGCTGCTGCCGCGCCCGGTGGCGGCGATCGGCGCGGCCGTCGGCGCGCGGATGACTCCCCGCGGCGGTGCGCCGACGCGTCCGAAAGCGTGATTGTCGTTGCACCGCAACTAACCTAGCCTCAGCGGATGACCTCCCGCCCAACGCTGTCGGCGCGCGACCCCGTCGCGCCGGACCGAGCCGACGCCGGCGAGCGGCGGGACCTGGTCATCGAGGCGAGCGGGTTGCGCAAGACCTATCGCAAGCGCGGGCGCAAGGCCAAGGCCGTGGAAGCGGTGCGGGACGTGCACTTCGCGGTGCGCGAGGGCGAGATCTTCGGGTTCCTCGGGCCCAACGGCGCGGGCAAGTCGACCACGCTGCGGATGCTGGCCACCCTGGTCCGCCCGGACGGCGGCAGCGCCCGCATCGGCGGCGTGGACCTGCTGCGCTCGCCCGCGCGCGTCCGCGACGTGATCGGGTTCGTGGCCCAGTCCAGCGGCACCTACGACGACGCCTCGGCGCGGCAGGAGCTCGTCGCCCAGGCCCGGATGCACGGCCGGGGCAAGGCCGAGGCCGAGCAGCTGGCCGCCGCCGCGATCACGACGTTCGACCTGGAGGAGTTCGCCGACCGCCGCGTCCGCACCTACTCGGGCGGGCAGCGCCGGCGGCTGGACTTCGCGCTGGGGGTGATCCACCGGCCGTCGGTGATGTTCCTGGACGAGCCCACCGCGGGCCTGGACCCGCCCAGCCGGGCGCGCATGTGGCGCGAGGTGCGGCGGTTGCGCGACAACGGCATGACGGTCTTCCTCACCACGCACTACCTGGACGAGGCGGACTCGTTGTGCGACCGCATCTCCATCATCGACCGCGGCCTGATCGTCGCCGAGGGCACGCCCTCGGACCTCAAGCGGGAGATCTCCGGTGACGTCGTCACGGTCGACCTGGCGGCGCCCGACGAGGCGGGCCAGCCCGACGCCGGGAAGCTGCGCCGCGCCGCCGACGTGCTGACCCCGCAGGACTACGTGCGCGGCGTGGAGGCGGTCGACACGACCCTGCGCCTGTACGTGGACGGCGCGGCCACCGCGATCCCGCTGATCATGGCCGCGCTGCTGCGCGCCGGGGTCGAACCGGGCGCCATCGAGTCCCGCAGGCCCAGCCTGGACGACGTGTTCCTGGCCAAGACCGGCCGCACCCTGGACGACTGAAGGGCGGCCGGCGTGAAAGTGCTCCGCGACACCTGGCTGATCTTCACCTTCGAGACCAGGATCATGGCGCGCAACCCCACCGTGGTCGCGCTGACCCTGGCCCAGCCGATCACGTTCCTGGTGCTGTTCGCGCCCTTCCTCAAGGTCGCGATGGCGGGCCGGGGCGTGGAGAGCTACGGCGACGCCTACGCCGTCTACGTGCCCGGCCTGTTCGTCGCGATGGGCCTGCTCGGCGGCCTGTACGCGGGCTACGGCCTGCTCAGCGCGTTGCGCGCGGGCATCATCGACCGCTGCCGGGTCACCCCGGTCAGCCGCACCGGCCTGCTGCTGGGCCGGGCGCTGATGCACGTGGCGCTGCTGGAGTTCCAGGCGACGGTGATCACCGTCGCGGCGCTGCCGTTCGGGCTGCGGGTGAACCTGCTGGACCTCGTGGTGTCCTACGCCCTGCTGTCGCTGGTGATCCTGCTCAGCATCTCCATCTCCTACGCCATCGCCCTGCTGGTGCGCAACGAGAACAGCCTGGGCGTGCTGATCAACACCGTCGGCCAGCCCGTGTCGCTGCTCGCCGGCGTGCTCATCCCGCTGACCCTGGCGCCGCTGTGGGTGCAGAACGTGGCGCTGTGGAACCCGTTCGCGTGGGCCACCGACGCCCTGCGCGCCCTGTTCACCGGCCACTTCACCGCGCCCGCGGTCTGGCAGGGCGGTGTCGTCATGCTCGCCGCCTGCGGCCTGGCCGTCGGCTGGTCCATCCGCCTGTTCAACCGGGAGGTCTCGTGAGCACTGCCCAGCTGCGGACGGCTCTCGCACGGGACCTGCGCGTGGGCGCGGGCAACGTGCCGCTGATGCTCGTCGAGCACGGCGCGGACCTCGACGCGCCGCGCGTGAGCTTCGACGTGGACGTGGACGGCATCCCGGCGTGGACGCCGCTGTCGCTGCGCCAGTTGACCGAACGGGTCGCCGCGCGCGCCGAGTGGTTCGCCCGCAGGGGGATCGGGCGGCGCGACCCGGTGGCGCTGTTCGTCACCGCGGCGTCGGACGTGTTCCTCAACTTCTTCGCCCTCAACCGGCTGGGCGCGATCCCGGCGCTGATGAACCCGAACATGCCGATCGACGTGGCGGCGGAGTTCATCCGCAAGCTGCGCGGCGTCGGCGTCGTCGTGGACGACGACCACGCCCGGTTGCGCGAGCACGACCTGGGCGTGCCGATCCTCGGCGACGCGGCGGAGATCGGCACGGGCGACCCGACGCGTGCGCCCGAGCACTACCGCCACCACGGCGACGACCCGGTGGCCATCACGCACTCCTCGGGCACCACCCGCATGCCCACGGCGGTCGTCCACTCGCACCACGGCCTGTTCGCCGCCGTGCGCGCGGTGCGGCTCACCGAAGCCCGGCCGCACGGGCGGGTGCGCGAGCTGACCGCGCTGCCCGCCGCCCACGCCGCCGGGATCATCGTGCTCAACCAGGCGCTGTGCAACGGCTACGAGATCCTGTGCCTGTCCAACCAGGGCGGCCCGTTCGAGCGCAGCGGCGAGGTGGTCCTCGACGCCATCGAGCGCTGGAGGCCCACGGGCGTGCACGGCCTCGCCGTGACGTGGTCGGAACTGGCCCGCTTCGACCTGTCCACCCGCGACCTGTCCTCGGTGCGCAACTGGTCGAGCACCGGCGACTGCGCGCACGAGGCGCACGTGCGGCGGCTGGTCGCGGTGGGCAGCCACCCGACGTGGACGCGCGAGGGCGTCGTCGACGTGCCCGGCTCGAAGTTCATCGACACGCTGGGCTCCACCGAGATGGGGCACAGCGCGTTCGCCATCGCGCACCGCCTCGGCAGCGACCGCTACGACCGCTGCGTGGGAAAGCCGTACCCGTTCGCCGAAGTGGCGCTGCTGGACGTGACGACGGCGGAGGAGGTGCCGGTCGGGCAGGTCGGTCAGTGCGGCCTCAAGTCGCCCACCCTGGCGCTGGGCTACTGGAACGACTCCGCGGCCACCTACCGGACCCGCCTCAACGGCTACTACCTCACCGGTGACCTCATGTACCGCGACGAGGACGGCTACTACTACCACGTCGACCGGGTGAACGACGCGGTCGACCTGGGCGACGGGAACTGGATCTACACCGCGCTCACCGAGGAGCGCATCCTGGCCCGCAGCCCCGACGTCCGCGACTGCACGGTGCTGGCGGCCCGGCAGCCGGACGGCACGGTGGTGACCGACGTGCTGCTGATCCTGCGCGACGACGTCGACCCGGAAGCGGACCACGAGGACGTCGTGCGCGGCGCGCTGGGTGAGGCGGCGGCCCGCACGCTGCGGCGCGTCGAGACCGTCCCCGACGACGGCGTCACCTTCGGCCCGACCGGCAAGGTGCGCAAGTTCCTGATGCGGCAGCGACTCCTGGCGGACGCGACCGGCGGGAGGTGACGCGTGCGGTACCCGCTCTCGTTCGCGCAGCTCCGTGCTCGGTCGCTCGACGGCCCCGCGGCGGTGGTGCGGCGCGCCCGCCGGCTCGACGCCCCGGTGGACCCCGATGCCCTGCGCCGGGCCGTGGACGCCGCGGTCGTCCGGCACGCCGCGCTGCGCACCTCGGTCGTCACGGTCGACGGCGAGCCGGAGCAGGTCGTGGCGGACACCGCCGAACTGCCCGTCGCGCACGAGGAGTCGGCCGAGCCGTTCGACCTCGCCACGCCGCCGCTGGTGCGCGTCGCGCTGGTCGGGACGCCGGAACGGCCGTCGCTCGTCGTGTCCGCGCACCGGGTCGTCGCCGACGGTCCGGCCCTGGACCTCCTGCTGGACGAGTTGACCACCGCGGGCGGGGTGCCGCCCGAACTCTGGATGGACTAAGGCGACTACGCCGTGTGGCAGCGCGAACGCCTGGCGGGGGAGGAGTTGGAGCGGCAACTGGCGCCGTGGCGCGAACCGCTGCGCGACGCACCCGCCGGTCTGTCCCTGCCCGCCGATCCGCCGTCCACTCCGTCCTGGGGTGAAGTCACGGCCGAGGCCCCCGGCGACCCGTCCGCCGCGCTCGCCGCGTACGCGGTCGTGCTGTCCCGCTACGCCAGGCAGCGCGACCTGGTGATCGCCCTGCCCGTCAACGGGCGCGTCCGGGCGGAGCTGGAGCCGATCGTGGGGCCGTTCGCCGACATCGTGCCGCTGCGCGTGTCCGTCACCGGCGCGTTCGCCGAACTGCGCGCGCGGGTGCGTGACTCCGCCGCGGTCGCGCTTTCGCACGATGAGCTGCCGTTCGACAAGCTCGCCGCCGAACTCGATGTGGCCCGTCCCGTGGTCGGCTTCTCCACGACAGGCCAGGAGTGCGCCGACTTCCAGGTGAACGCGGGGGAGGACGGCGTCCTCGGGCTGACCTACCGCGCGGACGTGTACGGATCGCCGTTCGCCCAACGGTTCCTGCGCTCGGTCGTGGCGGTGCTGGAACACGCCGAACAGCACCCGCGCACGCCGGTCGTGGACCTTCCGTTGCCGCCAGGACCGGAGGCCGTCGCCCCGACGGTGCCGGACCTCGACGTGGTGCGCGCCCTGCGTGAGTCGGAAGCCTCGGTGACCGACAGCTCCGGCACCGTGCCCATGTCCGAGTTGTGTCGGCGCGCCGCCGTCCTGGCCCGGGTGATCGCCGAGCGGGGCGCGGACCGGCGCGTCGGTGTGTGCGTCCGGCGCGGTGCGGGACTGCTCGTGGCCGTGCTGGGCACGTGGTGGGCGGGCCGGACGGCCGTGCTGCTGGATCCGGACTTCCCGTTGCCCGGTCTGGAGAAGCGCGTCCGGGACGCCGGGTTGGAACTGGTCGTGGGCGACGAGGAGCACGTCTCGATCGGCGGCGCGACCGTGATCACGTCGGCGGAGGGCGAACCGATCGACCCCGCGGCGCCGGATCCGGCCGCCTACGTCGTCGATGGTCGTGACGTCACGCATCGGGCGGTCGCCGACGTGCTCGCGGTGCTCCGCCGTGATCTCCCGTTGGGCGCGGGAGATCGGTTCGCCGCGATCGGCACCGCGGTCGACGTCGCCCTGATGGAACTGCTGCTGCCCCTGGTGTGCGGCGCGGACGTGGTGGTCACCGATGGCAAGGACCTGGACGGGATCACCGCCATGCACGCGTCCGCGCACACCTGGCGGCACCTGCCGACCGTGCCGGAGAGCGTGCGACTGCGGCTGTGCACCGGCCTCACACCGGATCTCGCCGAAGCGCTCGACACCCCGGGGGCCGAGCTGTGGCACGTCCACGGCGATGCGGAGTCGGCGCTCTGGCCGGTGGCGGGGCGCTGGCCCGCGACGAACCGCTCCCGTGCCGTGATCCTGGACGAGCGCGGCGTGCCCGTGCCGATCGGCGCCATCGGCGAGGTGCACGTCGGCGATCACGCGACCGGCGACCTGGCGCGGTGGCGGGAGGACGGGCGCCTCGACCTCGTCGGGCGCACCGACGACAGGGTGGAGGTCCGCGGCAGGTGGGTGGACCGCGGTGAGGTCGCCGCGGAACTGCGAACCCACCCGGCCGTGCGGGACGCCGTCGTGACCGGTGCGCCGAAGGACGGCGAGACGGCGTTGGTCGCGTACGTGGTGTCCGACGAGAGCGGCGAAGCCCTGCGGCGGCACCTGCGCGCCACGCTGCCGGCGTGGATGGTCCCCGAGCTGTTCGTGGCGCTGGACGAGCTGTCCGACACCCTGCCCGAGCCCGACTGGGGACAGCCCCGGGACGACGTCGAGCGGACGATGGCGCGGATCTGGGCCGACCTGCTGCGCACCACCGACCGGATCGCCGTGCACGACAACCTGTTCGGGCGCGGCGCGGGGTCGTTGACGGTCATGCGGTTCGCCGCGAAGGTCGCCGAGGCCTACGGCGTGAACCTGCCGTTGCACCGGATCTTCGCCACGCCGACCATCGCCGCGCTCGCGGCCATCGTCACCGCGGAGCGGCAACCCGAACCCGACGACGGGCTGGCCGGGCTGTCCGACACCGAGCTGGACGACCTGCTGCGGTCGGTGCTCGCCGCGCGCGACCGCCGCCGCGCCGCGCGCGGGGAGGCGACGTGAGCACCGCGGAGACCGCCGACCTGGCCACCGCGGCGCTGTTCGGCGGTCTGGAGGACCCGGCGGCGAACTCCATGAATTTCCTCAACGAGATCGCCGGGCGATATCCCGAAGCCATTTCCCTGGCCGCCGGGCGGCCCACCGAGGAGTTCTTCGACCTGGCGGACGTGCCGCGATATCTGCGATTGTTCGGCGACCACCTGGAACGCGAACGAGGGCTGACACCGGCCCAGGTGCGGCGCACCGTATTGCAGTACGGGCGTACCAAAGGGATCATCCACGAACTGGTCGCCGAGAACCTCCGGCGTGACGAGGGAACCGTTGTCGACCCCAAGTCGGTCGTCGTCACGGCGGGGTGCCAGGAGGCGATGTTCCTCGTCGCCCGCGCATTCCGCGCCGACGCCCGGGACGTGCTGCTCGCGGTGTCGCCGACCTACGTCGGGCTGACCGGCGCGGCGCGGCTGGCCGACCTGCCGGTGCGGCCCGTGGCGACCTCGGCGCGCGGGGTCGACCTCGACGACCTGGTGGCCGTGATCCGCCGGGAACGCGCCGCCGGACGCCGTCCGCGCGCCTGCTACGTGATGCCGGACTTCGCCAACCCGTCCGGCCTGAGCATGGACCTGGAGACGCGGCGGGCGCTGCTGGAGGTGGCGCGCGAGGAGGACGTCCTGCTGGTCGAGGACAACCCGTACGGGCTGTTCCACGGCGGTGCGCGGGTGCCCACGCTCAAGGCGCTGGACGAGCACCGCAGGGTGATCTACCTGGGGTCGTTCGCCAAGACGGTGCTGCCCGGGGCGCGCGTCGGGTACGTGGTGGCCGACCAGCGGGTGGCCTCGGCGGCCGGCGGGGTGGGGCTGCTCGCCGACGAGCTGTCGAAGATCAAGAGCATGGTCACGGTGAACACCTCGCCCATCGCGCAGGCCGTGATCGGGGGCGCGCTGGTCGAGCACGGCGGGAGCCTGGCCGACGCCACCGCCCGTCAGCGCGAGTGGTACGCGGGCAACCTGCGCCGCGTCCTGGACGGTCTCGCGGCGCGGTTCCCCGAAGGCGGCGACGTCACCTGGACCGCGCCCGCGGGAGGATTCTTCGTGGTCGTGGACGTTCCCTTTCCGGTTGACGACGCGCTGCTGGAACGGTCCGCCCGCGACTACGGGGTGTTGTGGACGCCTATGGGTCATTTCTACGACGGGGCACCGCCCGTACCCGCGCTGCGGCTTTCGATCAGCGCGGTTTCCGCGGGGTTGATCGACACCGGGCTGGACCGGCTGGCGGCATTGATCGACGACCGCCGCGACCGATTGGCCGATGGTGCCTCGGGTGAGCGGTGACGTAGGCTTCACCACGTTCATTTCCCTGCCTCGTACCAGTTCGGCATTCGTTCACCGCAGGCGCGCGATCGGGCGGGGGTGTTCGTGACACGTCATCTCGCGGAGGCCGGTTCCGCTCCGGTGGTGGGCCCCGAGTGGGTGGACGAGGTCCTGCTGCGCGGCCCGGACGCCCAGGTGTGCCTGCAGGTCGACGGCCCGGTGGACCGCGCCGCGCTGCGCCGCGTGGTCGCCGAGCGCCGCGCCCGGCTCGAAGCGGCGGGGCTGCGCGCGGGCGGTTCGCTCGTGCTGCGCCTGCCGCCGTCCCTGGCGTACGTGGCGAACCTGTTGGCGGGCTGGCGGATCGGCGCGCAGGTCGCGCTGCTGGACCACCGGCTCACCCCGTTCGAGGTCGACGCCGCGCTGCGACGGCTGGCGCCGCAGGTCGTGGTCGCGCCCGGCGCGGTGCGCAGCAAGCCGTTGCGCGCCTTCGCCGACGTCGAGGAGACCGTCACCCCGCACCCCGGCCGCCCCGCCGCGACACCGCACGCGGTGATCCAGCTCAGCTCCGGCTCGACCGGACCGTCCAAGGTGATCGGACGCACGGCGGCGGACCTGATCGCCGAGGTCGAGCGCTACACGCGCATCGACGGTGTGCCCCTGCCCGGCGAGCGGATCGTCGTGCTGGCCTCGGTGGTGCACGTGCTGGGCCTGGTCGGCGCGCTGCTCTACGGGCTGCACGCGGGCGTCCAGATCAGGCCGCCGGAACGGCTCACCGGGGACAGCGTCCTGGACGCCGTGGCGGCCGAGAGCAGTCCGGCGACGGTGCTCGGCGTCCCGTTCCACATCGGACTGCTCGCCTCGGTCGCCGAACCGCCGCGCCTGCCCCAGCTCAAGCGGATGACCACCGGCGGCGAACTCGTGCCCGCCGCGACGGCCACCGCGTTCCTGGACAAGTACGGCGTGCCGCTGGGCAACATGTGGGGCATGACCGAGGTCGGCGTCATCGCCACCGACCTGTTCGGCGCGCACCGCCCCGCGCTGACCCCGGCCCCCGGCCTCGCCGTCGTCGAGCGCGCGGGCGAACTGCTGGTGAGCAGGCCGCAATCGCCCTACGTCGGCCTGTCCGACCCGACCCGCTGGTCCGACGGGTGGCTGCACACCCGGGACGCGGGCGTCGTCGACCCGGGCACCGGCCTGGTCACGATCAAGGGGCGGCTGGACTCGCAGGTCTCGGTGGGCGGGCTCAAGGTCGACCTGACGGAGGTCGAGGAGGCGCTGACCGCGCTGCCGGGCGTCGAGGCCGCCGTCGTGCTGCACGACGACGTGATCACCGGCTACCTGCAGCTCGCGCCGGGCGCGTCGGTCGACGCCGTCCACGCCGGTCTCGCCGAGCGGCTGGCCGCCTACAAGCGACCGCGGCAGCTGCACGTGCTGACGGCGATGCCGCGCACCACCACGGGAAAGCTCGTGCGCGACCGGTCGGTGCTCCGCCAGGCCCCGCGAGAAGGAAGGTGATCCGATGAGGACGGAGACCACCCCGCCGCGGCTCGGGGAGCCCGCGTGAGCGGGCCGGCGCCGGGCCGGGACGAGGTCGTGGCGATGCTCGCCAGCCTCGACGGCAGGTCGGTGCGGGACGTCCCCGAGGGCATCGAGTCGATGGAGCTGGCCTGGCTGCTGCACCAGGTCGAGCAGCGCTACGGGGCGCGCGTGGAGCTGGACGAGGACCAGTACGGCCGGATGACCACCATCGACGGCGCGGTCGACGTGCTGCGGGAAGCGATCGGGGCGTCTTGATGCGGATCTCCGGCATCGACCACATCGAACTGTACGTAGGCGACGCCAAGCAGTCGGCGTTCTACCTGTGCACGGCGCTCGGGTTCCAGGTGCGCGGCCAGGGCGGGCCCGAGACGGGCCTGGGCGGGCAGCGCTCGCTGCTGCTGCGCCAGGGCGACATCCAGGTGGTGCTGACCTCCGGGCTGGACGCCGAGCACCCGGTCACCGAGTACGTGCGCCGCCACGGCGACGGGGTGGCCGTCGTCGGCATCGGCGTGGACGACGCGGCGGCGGCGTACCGGCTGCTGGTCGAGCGCGGCGCGCAACCCCTGTCACCGCCGAAGGCCTACGGCGAGGGCGAGCAGCGGGTCGTCGTCGCGGAGGTCTCCGGCTTCTCCGACGTCACGCACCGGCTGGTGGAACGGCACGGCGCGCGGCGCGAGTTCCTGCCCGGCGCGCTGGTCGTCGACGAGCCCGACCCGTACAGCGACAGCAAGCTGCTGCGCGCCATCGACCACCTCGCGATCTGCGTGCCCGCCGGGCGGCTGGACCCGACCGCGCGCTACTACGTCGACGTGTTCGGCTTCGAGCAGATCTTCGAGGAGCACGTGGAGGTCGGCGGGCAGGGCATGGACTCCAAGGTGGTGCAGAGCCCGTCCGGGCAGGTGACGTTCACGCTGATCGAACCCGACCCGGACCGCACCCCCGGCCAGATCGACGACTTCCTGACCTGGCACGCGGGCGCGGGCGTCCAGCACGTCGCGTTCAGCACCGACGACATCGTGCGCGCGGTCGGCACGCTGTCCGAGCACGGCGTCCGCTTCCTGGGCACGCCCGGCGCCTACTACGACTCGCTGGAGGACCGCGTCGGCCACCTGGACGCGCCGCTGGACGAGCTGCGCCGCCTGGGCGTGCTGGTCGACCGCGACCACTGGGGCCAGCTGCTGCAGATCTTCACCGAGTCCGTGCACGTCCGGCGCACGCTGTTCCTGGAGATCATCGAACGCCGCGGCGCGCTGACCTTCGGCAGCGGCAACATCCGCGCCCTGTACGAGGCCAAGCGCGGGGAACTGTCCGGCACCACCGCTGGGGAGGACGAGTGACCGAGGTGAAGGCGTTCGCGCTGACCGACCGGGAACGGGAGCTGCTCCCGACCGGCGACGAGGTCCGCTTCTTCGCCGAGCACGGCTGGTACCTGTCCAGGAAGTTGCTGTCCGACGACGAGGTGGACGAGCTGACCGCCGCCGTGGACCGCTACTACGAGGGCGAGCGCAGCCGCCACCTGCCCACCCGCCCGCCGCGCCTGGCCTACTGGGAGCCCGCGCACGGCGACGTGCAGCGGCACAACGACTACGTGCACTACGAGAGCGACGGCATCGCCAAGGCGCTGCTCAAGCCGATCATCGGCGCGGTGGCCGCGAGGCTGGCCGAGGCGTCGGAGATCCGGGTGTTCCAGTCGACCCTGATCTACAAGCCGCCGATCGCCGACGAGCCGTCCAACGTCGTGCCGTGGCACTTCGACAAGCACTACTGGTCGTCGTCGTCCTCCGACCGGATGCTGACCGCGTTCATCCCGTTCCACGACTGCGACGAGGAGCTGGGCACCATCACGATGGTGGACGGCAGCCACCGCTGGGAGGAGGTCGGGTTCGACGACAGCACCACGCGCCACTTCGCCGACCGCGACCACGACCACCTGGAGGACCTGCTCTCCGCCAACGCCGCCCACAACGGCGCCCGGGTGTCCAAGATCCCGATGATCATCCCCAAGGGGCACATGAGCTTCCACCACTGCCGCACCTACCACGGCAGCGCCGCCAACCGGTCGACCCGGCCGCGCCAGGCGATCTCGCTGCACCTGCAGGACGGCGACAACGCCTTCCGCGACTTCCGGCTCTCCGACGGCACCTCGGCGTTCTACAACCACGACTCGCTGGTGCGCCGCACGCCCGACGGCAGGCCGGACTACGCGGACCCGGAGTTCTGCCCGCCGCTGTGGCGCTCCTGAGCACGGCGGCGCACGCCGACCTGTACCGCGTGGTCCGGTTGATCCGCCGGTTCGAGGAACGGGCGGTCGAGCTGGTCCGAACGGGCGACGTCGTCGGCGGCATCCACCCCTACACCGGGCAGGAGGCCGTGGCCGCCGGGGTGTGCGCGGCGCTGCGGCCCGACGACCTGATCACCAGCACGCACCGCGGGCACGGGCACGTGCTGGCCAAGGGCGCCGACCCGAAGCGGCTGCTGGCCGAGCTGGCGGGCCGCGCCACCGGGCTCAACCGCGGCCGCGGCGGGTCCATGCACGCCGCGGACTTCCGGCTGGGCATCCTCGGCGCGAACGCGATCGTCGGCGCGAACGCCCCGATCACGGCGGGCGCGGCGTGGGCCGCCAAGCGGGCGGGCGACGGCCGCGTCGCGGTGAGCTTCTTCGGCGACGGCGCGGTCAACCAGGGCGTGCTGCTGGAGTCGCTCAACCTGGCCGCGCTGTGGCGGCTGCCGGTGCTGTTCGTCTGCGAGAACAACGGCTACGCCACGACGTTGACGGTGGCGGACGCGGTCGCGGGCACGATCACCGGGCGGGGCGAGGCGTTCGGCATCCCGTCGGAGACCGTCGACGGCATGGACCCCGTGGCCGTGCTGGACGCCGCGCGCACCGCCGTGGACCGCGCCCGCGCGGGCGGCGGACCGTCGTTGATCGAGTGCGTGACCTACCGGTTCGACGCCCATCACACGTGGGAACACCGTGCGCGGGTTCGGTATCGTTCTGAAGACGAGATCCTCAAAGGACGATCGCGAGACCCGTTGGAGATTCAGGGTTCCCGGTTGTCCGATGTGGACCGCGAACGGGTCGACGCCGCGGTCGAGTCTCTTGTGGACGATTCGGTGGAGTTCGCGTTGAGCAGCCCGCATCCCGACCCGGAGGGCGCCTTGGAGGACCTGTACGCCACCGGGTTGCGCGGTCGACCGGGGGACGGCCGCTGATGCCGTGGCTGTCCTACCGCAAGGCCCTCAACCGGGCGCTGGGCGACGAGCTGGCCCGCGACCCGGCGGTGTTCGTGCTGGGCGAGGACGTCCGGGTCGCGGTGTCCAACGTGACCGCCGGGCTGCTCGGCCGCTTCGGGCCCGAGCGCGTGGTCGACACGCCCCTGTCCGAGCAGGCGTTCACCGGGTTCGCCACCGGGGCCGCGCTGGCCGGGATGCGACCGGTCGTCGAGTTCCAGATCCCGGCGCTGCTGTTCCTGGCGTTCGAGCAGATCGTCAACCAGGCGCACAAGTTCTCGCTGATGACCGGCGGCCAGACCGCCGTGCCGGTGACCTACCTGGTGCCCGGCTCGGGGTCGCGCGTCGGTTGGGCCGGGCAGCACTCCGACCACCCCTACGGCCTGTTCGCGCACGCGGGCGTGAAGACCGTCGTGCCCGCGACGCCCGAGGACGCCTACGGGCTGGTGGTGTCCGCGATCCGCGACGACGACCCGGTGGTGGTGTTCGCCCCGGCCGGGGCGTTGGACGTGCGGGTGGACGTCGACTTCTCCACGCTGGCCCCGGTGCCCCTCGGTGCGGGGCGCGTGCACCGAGAGGGCTTGGACGTCACGGTCGTGGCCATCGGCCACCTCGTGCACGACGCGCTGGCCGTGGCGGATGAACTGGCGGGGGAGGCGTCCGTGGAGGTGTTCGACCCGCGCACCGTCTACCCGTTCGACTGGGACGGGCTGGCCGACTCCGTGCGGCGCACCGGGCGGCTGGTCGTGGTGGACGACGCCAACCGGATGTGCGGCGTCGCCGCCGAGGTGCTGGCCACCGCCGCCGAGCGGTTCGACCTGACCGCCCCGCCCGTGCGGGTGACCCGGCCGGACGGCGCGGTGGTGCCGTTCGCGCCCGCGCTCGACCGGGCCGTGCAGCCCGACCGCGACCAGCTCGCGACCGCTATCCGCAAGGTGCTCAAGGACTGACCGTGGGAGGCCCGCCGTGCCGCTCGACCCCCAGATGGCGCAGCTGCGCGCCCGCCGCGTCGCCGACGGCGTGCCGCCGCTCTACACGCTGACCGTCGAGCAGGCCCGTGCCGCCGACCTGGCCGCCGTCCGGACGGGCGTGGCCGAGCCGGGGGGGGCCGGGGGGGGCCGCCCCCCCCCCCCACGGCCAGCGCGCCCTCGGCGCCGAGCGTGGCGACCGCGGGCTTGCTGAGCGACTTGAGGAACACCAGCAGCGCGTCGCGCTCGGCGAAGGCGTCGTCGTTGAGGAAGACGCGGTCGGCCGCGTCGAGGAAGTCGCGGTGGAACCCCGCGACGCCGTCGTAGTCGTGCAGGTCGCACCACACCGGCACGCCGGCCGCACGGGCGGCGGACAGCAGGGGGCGGGCGTGCTCGGCGAGGTCGATCACCGCCGCGTCGGCCGCCGCGAGCGCGGCCAGCGCGCGTTCGTCGTGCTCGGCCTGGCGCAGCCGGGGGAGTTCGAGGTAGATCGACACGCGCCCGCCGTGCGGGTCCATCAGGTTGAGGTGCTGCTCGGTGGCGGTGTCGACCACCTCGGCGATCACCTCGACCCCGGCCCGTTCGAGCACGTCGAGCACCGACCGGCCGGCCTCGTCGTCGCCGACGACGGTCCGCAGCGTGACGTCAGCGCCGAGCGAGGCGAGGTTCAGCGCCTTGCCCGCCGACGTGCCGCCGACCGCCACGCGGTGGCCGGTCGCGAACACGGTGTGCGGCCTGGCCTGCGGCAACCGGTCCAGCAACACCAGTCGGTTCCACGACACCGGCCCCGCGACGAACACCTTCGGCTTGTGCATGAGCGCCATTCTGAGGCGTGATCAACACATCGGCCAACGACGGGCAAGCGCGGCTGCAAGTCCTGTCATGTTCGCGTCTATAGCTTCAGTGTTGACTAAAAATAAAGAGCGGTCCTCACGTGCTCCGCGATATAAGGAACATGATCGACTCAATCCACCACCAGCTCCGGGAAGGCTGCTCGATGCCACGGAACAGCAAGTTACTGAGACGTTTCCTCGTGCCCGTCGCCACCACCGTCACCACGGTGGGCTCGCTCGTCCTGATCGCACCACCGGCCGTCGCCGCCGAGACCGACGTGCCCTGCGACCCGTCCGCGCTGGTCGCCGCCGTCGCCGCGGCCAACGCGTCGGCTGTCCCGGACACCTTGTCCCTGGCGGCGAACTGCGTCTACACGTTCACCGCGCCCGCGGTGGCGGAGGGGGAGGACGGGCTGCCGGCCATCGCCGGGAAGCTCACGATCCACGGCAACGGCGCCACCATCGCCCGGGCCGCGAACGCGCCGCGGTTCCGGCTCATCTCCAACTGGGGCGATCTGAGCCTCGACCACGTCACGCTCACCGGCGGCCATGCCCCGGACGCGGTCGGCACTGACTCCTACGGGGAGGGGAACCAGGGCGACTCGGGCGGGGCCATCCAGAACTGGGGTCCGCTGACCATCAGCGACAGCGTGCTGACCGGCAACGCCGCCGGCGCGGGTGCGCCCGGTGCGGACGCGACGGCCACGAGCGCGCGCGCCGGTCGCGGTGGGCTCGGTGGTTCCGGCGGCGCCATTTCCTCCTACGGCTCGACCTCGGTGCCGCTGACCATCACCGACAGCACGATCACCGGCAACTCCAGCGGCCCCGGTGGTCGCGGCGGCAACGGCATCGGCCAGGTGGCGGGTGGCCGGGGCGGCTCGGGCGGCTTCGGCGGAGGCGTGCACACCGTCTCCGGCACCGCGCTGCGGATCAGCGGCGGCATCGTCCGCGGGAACGCCGCCGCCGACGGTGGCGTGGGCGGATCCGGTGGCGTCGACGGCGGTGGGGGAGGGGACGGCGGCAGCGGTGGTACCGGCGGTGGGGTGGACGTGGGCGGCCGTGAGGGCCAGGCGTTGAGCCCGTCCGTCACCGGTGTCGTGATCACGGCCAACCGGGCCGGCCGGGGTGGTGACGCCGGCGCTGCGGGGCCCGGCGGCTACGCCGGGTTTGCCGGTTTCGGCGGCAGCGGAGGAGGGGTCGCCGTGTACCGCGAGACCCTCACCCTCGCCCGCGCCAGGATCACCAACAACGCCGCGGGCGAGGCGGGGGCGGGTCTGTCACCGTTGCCGGGCTCCGGCGGCGGCATCGACACCCTGTACGCGCACGTCACGTTGGTCAACGGGACCGTGGTGACCGCCAACCGGCCGAACAACTGCGACTCCGCGGTCGACGTGCCCGGCTGCACCAACGTCCCGGTCGCCGTCCGGGTCCAGCGCACCGATGGCGCAGCTGGTCGGAACCTCCAGGTCGACGACCACGCCCGAGTGTCTCGGGTCGCGTCGGTGACAGTGAGGTAGTCGAACCGCGTCCCGCCCGAAGCACGCACGCTTGGTCAGCTCGATATCTTCAGTGTTGACTGAAAAGAAGTCTCCAGTCGCACCGTCGCCAAACTGCACATCGAGCCACGAGCACACAACCCGCTCAAGGCGACGCAGGGGAGTGGTGGACGCCCCGCCGGTGCTCCCGGCGGGGCCGCGGCCTGGCCTGCGGCAACCGGTCCGGCAACACCAGTTCGCGGACGGGCGGACGCGGCGACACCGCACCTGGGCACCGGAGATCGTCCCGGCGGTGTGGTCGTCAGGCGGAGTTCTTCCTGGGTGTGGTCGGCCAGGCAATCCGCAGGCCGACCACACCCAGTCTCTTTATCTTCTCAATGACTTCAGTGTTGACCAAAATTAGATACACTCGGTGTGACGTACGCAAACACGCCACCCCAAAAAACAGCAAGGAGACCCGGGCGGACCGGGGCTACGCCTGCTCGGACCACCAGCGGCGGCCGGTTTCGGGCAGGGTGGAGATCGGGTCGTAGTAGGGGTAGCGGCGGTCGAGGGCCTCGGGGTCTTCGAGTTCGATGCCGGTGCGGTAGTTCTTGGTCCAGTAGGAGATGCCGAGTTCGCGGTCGTACTCGTGGAGCTGGTGGACCCACCTCTTGCCGACGTACGGGACGTCGCAGACGATGCGCGGCGTGGCGTAGCCGGGCAGGTAGCCCATGATCGCGTGCTGGAGTTCCTGAGCTTCCCAGACGGCGACGCGCCAGTGCTCGGCGTTGGGGATCATGTCGCACATGTAGAAGTAGTACGGCAGGATGTTCGCTTCGCCCTGGAGCGCGAAGCAGAGGTCGAGCAGGTCTTCCGGGGTGGCGTTGACGCCCTTCATGAGCACGCCCTGGTTGCGGACGTCGCGGACGCCGACTTCGAGGGCGGTGCGGGCGGCTTCGGCGACGAGCGGTGTGACGGTCTGGACGTGGTTGACGTGGGTGTGGATGGCGAGGTTGACGCCGCGGCGGCCGGCGGTGCGGGCGACGCGTTCGAGGCCTTCGACGACTTTGGGTTGCAGCCAGTGCTGGGGTAGTCCGGCGAGGGCTTTGGTGGCGAGGCGGACGTCGCGGACGGTGTCGATGTCGAGCAGTCGCATGAGGAACGACTCGAGTTGGGGCCAGGGGACGTTGGCGACGTCGCCGCCGGAGACGACGACGTCGCGGACGCCGGGTGTGCGCTTGAGGTAGTCGATCATCTGTTCTTGGCGGTCGACGGGCTTGAGCGCGAGCTTGTGCTTCTGGACCTGGGGCGTGGAGTTGCCGACGAGGTCCATGCGGGTGCAGTGGCCGCAGTACTGGGGGCAGGTGGAGACGAGTTCGGCGAGGACTTTGGTGGGGTAGCGGTGGGTGAGGCCTTCGACGACCCACATCTCGGCTTCGTGCAGTGAGTCGCGGGCGGAGTGGGGGTGGCTCGGCCAGTCCGGGTCGCGGTCGGATCGCACGGGGATCATGTAGCGGCGGATGGGGTCGGCGAAGAAGGCTTCGGTGAACGCCTCGGGGTCGAGTGGGGCGTCGGGTGCCATGGTGTTGATCATCTGGGGTGGCACGAGCATGGACATGGTGGCGGATTGCTGCTGGTCGGCGGCCAGTTCGTCGTAGAACCGGTCGGTGAGCAGGTCGCCCATGAGGGTGCGCAGTTGTTTGGGGTTCTTGATGCAGTTGGCGCGTTGCCACTGGGCGTCGCGCCATTGGGTGTCGGTGGTGTCGCGCCAGCCGGGGAAGCGGCGCCAGTCGGGTTCGACCAGCTCTTGGCGCACGTAGGTGTAGGGCTGGAGGTCAGCCCTGGGCTGCGTGGGTGTGACCTCGTGCAGCGCAGTCATCCATGCTCCCTGTCGGTCGAGTGGCGTGAAGATATGCTGCCAGATGGCGGGTTGGCCGTAAATATTTCGACAGGGAGCGTTTCGGGGCGTTCGTGCGTTGGGTTGGGTATGCGTGTGTTCGCGGTACTGCTGGTGGGCCTGGCTGTGGAGGTCACCGCTCTGGTGGCGGCGTTCGGGGCGTGGGGTCTGTTGCCGACCCTGGGTCTGCTGGTGCTGGGCGGGGTGGTGGGTTCGGTGTTGATGCGTCGTGAGGGGTCGCGGGCGGTGGCGGCGTTCTCGGAGGCGTTGCGGACGCGTCGGGCGCCGCATCAGGAGATCGCGGACGGTGTGCTGATCGCGGCGGCGGCGTTCTTGATCATCGTGCCGGGGTTCGTGAGCGACGTGGTGGGGTTGTTCCTGTTGTTCCCGCCGACGCGGCGGTTGTTGAGCAGGCGGATCGCGCGGCGTGCGGAGGAGCGGGAGCGGGCGATGGTGTTGAACGTGCGGTACGGGCAGCACCCGATGGCGGGTGGTGTGGTGGTGGACGGCGCGGTGGTGGACGGTGATGTGGTGGAGGTGCGGCCGGAGTCGTCGTCGGATCGGCCGGAGTTGACCTGATCGGGTGTGGGGGGCGGTTTCGCGCTGCCGGGCCGGTGGGGCGGTTCCTAGGCTTCGCCCTGGTTCGTTCCCAGGGAGAGGTGTGGTCATGTCGGGTGATCTGCGGTTGGACAACGTCGACCGGGCGTTCGCGGTGTTCGACGTGGACGGTGATGGGGTGATCGGCTGGGAGGACTTCTCGGCGGCGGCTCGGGGTGTGGGTCGGGAGTTCGGGTTGGGGGTGGAGTCGCCGGAGGTGCGGAGCCTGGTGGCGGCGTACCGGGCGGTGTGGGAGTACGTGGTGGGGGCGGATCTGGATTCGGACGGTGTGGTGGACCGGGGTGAGTTCCGGGCGGCGCACGAGTCGGGTCGGGTGTCGGCGGGTGGGTTGGTGGAGAAGTGGTTGGTGGTGTCGGAGCGGACTTTCGAGTTGGCGGATCGTGATGGTGACGGTCTGCTGGACGGGAGTGGGTTCGCGGGGATCTACCGGGGTGCGGGGGTGACGGATCCGCAGGTGGCGGCGATCGCGTTCGCGGGGATGGACGTGGATGGCAGTGGGCGGGTGGATCGGGCGGAGTTCTTGGCGAACGTGCGGGGTTTCTTCACGGCGGGGGATGCGTCGGTGAAGGGCTCGCGGATGCTGAGCGAGGGCTGAGCGAGGGCTGAGGGTGTCGGTCGGGGTGTTGTCGGGGGGTGGCTTGGGTACGTGAGACGGCATGACCGTCATCGGTGTGCACGCGTCTCATGAGCAGGTTCACCCTTCCGCGTTGTTGGCGGCGGTGCGGCGGGCGGAGGAGGTGGGGTTCGACGCCGCGATGTGTTCGGACCACTTCTCGCCGTGGAGTGCGCGGCAGGGGCAGAGCGGGTTCGCGTGGTCGTGGTTGGGTGCGGCGCTGGAGGCGACGGGGTTGCCGTTCGGGGTGGTGAACGCGCCTGGTCAGCGGTATCACCCGGCGGTGATCGCGCAGGCGATCGGGACGTTGGGTGCGATGTACCCGGGTCGGTTCTGGGCGGCGTTGGGCAGTGGTGAGGCGAGCAACGAGCACGTCACGGGTGGGGGTTGGCCGCGCAAGGAGGTGCGGAACGCGCGGTTGTCGGAGTGCGTGGAGGTGATCCGGGCGTTGTTGGCGGGGGAGGAGGTCAGTCACGACGGTCTGGTGACGGTGGACCGGGCGCGGTTGTGGACGAGGCCTGACGAGCCGCCGTTGTTGGTCGGTGCGGCGGTGAGCGAGGAGACCGCGCGGTGGTGCGCGGGGTGGGCGGACGGGTTGATCACGGTGAACGCGTCGGCCGAGCGGTTGGAGCGGGTGGTGGCGGCGTACCGGGACGCGGGTGGTCGGGGGAAGCTGCACCTGCAGGTCCACTTGAGTTGGGCGGACACCGATGAGGAGGCGCGGTCGATAGCGCACGAGCAGTGGCGGAGCAACGTGTTCGGGCCGCCGGTGTGCTGGGACCTGGAGACGGCGGAGCACTTCGACGTGGTGTCGGAGCACGTGTCGGTGGAGCAGGTGGCGGGTGTGGTGAACGTGTCGTCGGATCTGGGGTGGCACGCGAAGGCGATCCGGGAGTACGCGGAGTTGGGGTTCGAGGAGGTCTACCTGCACCACGTGGGGCAGGAGCAGGAGCGGTTCCTGGATGCTTTCGGTGAGCGGGTGCTGCCGGAGGTGCGGTCGTGAAGTTGACGAGGACCGCGGATCTGTGGTGGAAGAACGCCGTCGTGTACTGCTTGGACGTGGAGACGTTCCACGATTCGAACGGTGACGGGTTCGGTGATTTCCGGGGGTTGATCGACAAGATCGACCACTTGCACAAGATGGGTGTGACGTGTTTGTGGTTGATGCCGTTCTTCCCGACGCCGGATCGGGATGACGGTTATGACATCACGGATTTCTACGGGGTGGACCCGCGGTTGGGGACGTTGGGTGATTTCGTGGAGTTCGTGCGGACGGCGCGTGACCGGGGGATGCGGGTGATCGCGGATCTGGTGGTGAACCACACGTCGGACCAGCATCCGTGGTTCCAGGCGGCGCGTGATCCGGGTAGTCCGTTCCACGACTGGTACGTGTGGGCGGACGAGCCGCCGGCGGACGCGTCGGAGGGGGTGGTGTTCCCGGACAAGGAGAAGTCGTTGTGGACGTACGACCGGAAGGCGAAGCGGTATTACCTGCACCGGTTCTACCGGCACCAGCCTGATCTGAACGTGGCGAACCCGGCGGTGCGGGACGAGATCGCGCGGGTGATGGGGTTCTGGATGGAGTTGGGGTTGTCGGGGTTCCGGGTGGACGCGGTGCCGTTCTTGTTGGAGGCGCCGATCGAGGCGTTGCCGGATCCGCACGACTACCTGGCGGATTTGCGGGCGTTCTTGTCGCGGCGCAACGGCGAGGCGATCCTGTTGGGTGAGGTGAATCTGCCTTATGCGGAGGCGATGGCGTTCTTCGGCGGGTCGGACGGTGTGGGCGACGAGTTGCACATGTGTTTCGACTTCATCGGGATGCAGCAGATGTACTTGTCGTTGGCGCGGGGGGACGCGAGTCCGTTGACGCATGCGTTGAAGGAGCGGCCGAGTCCGCCGCGGGATTGTCATTGGGCGACGTTCGTGCGCAATCACGACGAGTTGACGTTGGACAAGTTGACGGAGCCGGAGCGGCAGGAGGTGTTCGCGGCGTTCGGGCCGGAGGAGGACATGCAGCTGTACGGGCGTGGGTTGCGGCGGCGGTTGCCGTCGA
This sequence comes from Actinosynnema sp. NPDC049800, assembly GCF_040656635.1. Classification (NCBI taxonomy): domain Bacteria; kingdom Bacillati; phylum Actinomycetota; class Actinomycetes; order Pseudonocardiales; family Pseudonocardiaceae; genus Actinosynnema; species Actinosynnema sp. NPDC049800. Next base: position 122,483 of record NZ_JBFAMT010000019.1, read on the forward strand.
TGCTGGGCGGGGACCTGGCCCGGATCAAGATGGTGTACAGCCTGTTGTTCTCGTTGCCGGGGACTCCGGTGTTGTTCTACGGCGAGGAGGTCGGGATGACGGAGGACCTGTCGCTGGAGGGTCGGTTGGCGGTGCGGACGCCGATGTGGTGGGACGCGGTGGACGAGCAGCGTGGTGATCCGGGGTCGTTGTTGGGGTGGACCCGGTTGTTGGTGGAGCGGTATCGGGAGTGTCCGGAGTTGGCGTGGGGGACGTTCACGGCGATCGACACGGCGGTGCCGTCGGTGTTGGCGCACCGGTGTGAGATCGACGGTGGTGTGGTGGTGGCGGTGCACAACTTCGCGGGTGAGGACGTGTCGGTGGAGGTGCCGAGGGTGGAGGGTGTGCTGACGGATCTGTTGGTGGACGGGACGGTGGAGCCGGGGAAGGACGGGACGGCGAGGGTGGAGTTGGGTCCGTACGGGTGTCGGTGGTTCCGTCAGGTGAGGCGGTAGCCGTGGGCGGGTCGGTTGGCCATGCCGTAGCGGGGTAGGACTTCGGCTTTGCCGGTGGTGACGAGGTGTTCGAGGTAGCGGCGTGCGCTGACGCGGGAGAGTCCGGCGCGGTCGCCGACTTCTTGGGCGGAGAGGTCGTGGTCGGTGGTCTTGAGGGCGTCGACGACGAGTTTGAGGGTGAGGGGGGAGAGTCCTTTGGGGAGGGCGGCGCGGGGTCGGTGTTGCAGGAGTTGGTCGACTTCGTCCTGGTCGAGCCAGGGGCCGAGGCGTTGGACTTCGGTGCGGCGGGTGAGGTATTCGCGCATGCGGTCGAGGAACGCGGCGCGGGTGAAGGGTTTGACGAGGTAGTGGTCGACGCCGCGGGACATGGCTTGGCGGACGGTTTCGCGTTCGCGGGCGGCGGTGACGGCGATGACGTCGACGGGTGGTCCGGGTCGGGTGCGGAGTCGGGCGAGGACGTCGAGGCCGGAGATGTCGGGGAGGTGGATGTCGAGGAGGACGAGGTCGGGGCGGAGGGTGTCGACGGCGCGGAGGGCTTCGCCGCCGCCGTGTGCTTCGCCGACGACGGTGAAGTCGGGGAGGGCTTCGAGGAAGCCGCGGTGGACGGCGGCGACGGCGAAGTCGTCGTCGACGACGAGGGTGCGGACGGTCATCGGGCGGCCTCCGGAAGCCAGACGTCGAACGAGGCTCCGCCGAGTTCGGAGTCGGTGAGGTGGACTTGTCCGCTGCGTCGGGTGACGACGCGGGAGACGAGGGCGAGGCCGATGCCTCGGCCGTGTGCGCCTCGGGGTGCTTTGGTGCTGACGCCGAGGGTGAAGATGCGGGTGCGTTCGGTGTGGTCGATGCCGGGTCCGTCGTCGTCGACGACGACGCGGACGCCGGTGGTGTCGGAGTGGACGAGGACGCGGACGGTGCCGCCGGGGTCGACGGCGTCGACGGCGTTGTCGACGAGGTTGCCCAGGACGGTGAGGGCGTCGTCGCCGGTGCGGGTGTGGATGGTGGTGGCGGGGTCGAGGCGCAGGGTGACGCCGCGTTCGTGGGCGGTGGAGGACTTGGCGAGCAGGAGTGCGGCGAGGGCGGGGTCGGTCATGGCGCCGCCGATGATGTCGGAGGTGGCGGAGCCGGTGCCGCCGACGCGTTCGATGTAGGCGACGGCGTCGTCGCGTCGGTCGAGTTCGACGAGGCCGCTGATGACGTGCAGGTGGTTGGTGAATTCGTGGGCTTGGGCGCGGAGGACTTCGGTGACGGTGCGTTGGCCGTCGAGTTCGCGCAGGGCGTCGTGGAGTTCGGTGCGGTCGCGGAGGGTGAGGACGACGCCGACGGGGCGGCCGTGGGTTTTGGCGGTGGTGCGGTTGGCGACGAGGACGCGTTCGCCGGCGAGGACGAGGCGGTCGGAGACGTCGTCGTGGGTGCGGGCGAGGTCGAGGAGGCCGCCGTCTTCGAGGATGGTTTCGGCGGGTTGTCCGGTGGGGTCTTCGGTGAGGTCGAGGAGGCGGAGGGCTTCGTCGTTGACGAGGACGAGGCGTTCGTGGTCGTCGACGGCGACGACGCCTTCGCGGATGCCGTGGAGCATGGCGTGGCGGGTTTCGAGGAGGTGGGCGATCTCGTCGGGTTCGAGGCGGAAGGTGCGTTTGCGGACCATGCGGGTGACGAGGGTGGCGCCGAGGACGCCGACGAGGGCGGCGGCGGCGAGCCAGCCGATGAGTTCGGGGAGGTCTTCGGCGAGGTCGGCGGCGAGTTCGCTTTCGAGGATGCCGACGGAGGCCATGCCGATGATGGCGCCGGTGGTGTCGCGGATGGGGACTTTGGCGCGGAGGCTGGTGCCGAGGGTGCCGGTTTCGGTGCCGACGAAGACGTGGCCGGACAGGGCGGTGCTGGGGTCGGTGGAGACGGGTTCGCCGATGCGGTCGGGGTCGGGGTGGGCGTAGCGGCGGCCGGTGCGGTCGGTGACGACGACGTAGGTGACGCCGGAGGCTTTGCGGAGCAGTTCGGCGAGGGGCTGGATGGTGGCGGCGGGGTCGGGGGAGGTGAAGGCGTCGACGACGGTGGGGAGGCGGGCGACGCTTTCGGCGACGGAGAGCATGCGGTCTTTGTAGGCCTCGCGGATGCGGTCGCTTTGGAGTTTGGCCGCCAGGAGGCCCGCGGTGCAGGTGGTGGCGAGGACGATGACGACCTGCAGGACGAGGAGGGTGACACCGAGGGGGACCGAACGGCGGCGCATGGCAGAGCATTCTGGCCCAACGCGTGTGAGCCCGGCCACGACCAAAACGACCAATACGTGTTTTACGACCTTTGCGCCTGGTTGGGGTGGGTGTGCTCCTACCGTTCCGGCCCACTGGAGCGACAGTGCTGCGGTGGTGGTTTGCGAACGTGGAGGACCCGATGGCTGGACGGCACACCCGACTTCTCGCGGCGGTGGCCGCCGCGGGCCTGGTGCTCGCGGGGTGTGGGGGCGGTGGCGGCGCGAAGGGCGACGACATCGGCAGGTTGGAGATCATGGCGCCGGCGGATCCGGGGGGTGGGTGGGATCAGACGGCGCGGGCGATGCAGGCGGCGATCGACGGGGCGGGGCTGGCCGATTCGGTGCAGGTGAGCAATGTCGGTGGCGCGGGCGGCACGGTGGGGTTGCAGAAGTTGGCGACCGAGCGGTCGGAGAGCTTCCTGATGGTGACCGGGCTGGTGATGGTCGGCGCGGTGGAGACCAACGGGGTGGACAAGCGGTTGGAGGACACGACGCCGATCGCGCGGTTGACCGCGGAGGACGAGGTGGTGGTCGTGCCCGCCGATTCGCCGTATCGGACGATCGAGGATTTGTTGGCGGCGGTGGACGCCAAGGGCCAGGGTGTGACGATCACCGGTGGTTCGGCGGGCGGCACGGACCACATCCTGGCGGGGATGTTGTTGCAGGCGTTGGAGATCGATCCGGCGAAGTTGAACTACGTGCCGTACTCGGGTGGTGGTGAGTCGTTGGCGGCGTTGTTGGGCGGGAAGGTCGACGCCGGGATCTCGGGTGTGGGCGAGTACGTGGAGCAGATCAAGGCGGGCAAGCTGCGGGCGTTGGGCACGTCGGGGCCGAAGGAGCACCCGGAGTTGAAGGTGCCGACGTTCAAGAAGCTGGGCACGGGCGTGGAGCTGATCAACTGGCGTGGGGTGGTGGCGCCGGGGTCGATCTCGGTGGCGGCGAAGGACCGGCTGGTCAAGGTGGTGACGGACATGCACGCGAGTCCGCAGTGGCAGGAGGAGTTGGCGAAGAAGGGCTGGACGGACACGTTCCAGACCGGGCACGACTTCTCCACGTTCCTGACCATGGAGATCGGCCGGATCAAGCCGGTGTTGCAGGAGATCGGCCTGGTCAAGTGACGTCTGCGGACACGAACCCGGCGCCGGGGGCGGCGCGGTCGGCGAAGGTGGAGGAGTACGTCTTCGCCGGCCTGGTGGTGGCGTTGGGCGTGTTCACGCTGGTGGACGCGACCACGATCGCGACGCGGGGTTCGCTGGGCGCGGTGGGGCCGCGCGCGTTCCCGTACGCGGTGGGGGCGTTGCTGGTGGCGACGGGGGTGGCCACGATCGTGGCCACCCTGCGTGGCCGGTTGGGCGCGGCGGAGGACGCGGAGGACGTGGACTCCACCGTGCGCACGGACTGGGTGACGGTGGCGAAGCTGGTCGCGGTGCTGGTGGCGCACCTGGTGTTGATCGACGTGGCCGGGTGGCCGGTGGCGGCGGTGGTGCTGTTCTTCGGCGCGGCGTGGTCTTTGGGCGCGGTGTGGTGGAAGGCGCTGGTCGTCGCGGTGGTGTTGGCGCTGGTGGTGCAGGCGCTGTTCGCGTCGGGGCTGGGGTTGTCGCTGCCGGCCGGGGTGTTGGAGGGGGTGCCGTTGCTCGATGGGTAGCCTGACCGCTCTGCTGGAGGGTTTCGCGACCGCCGCGCAGCCCGAGTACCTGCTCTACGCCCTGCTGGGTGTCACCCTGGGCACCGCGGTCGGGGTGTTGCCGGGCATCGGCCCGGCGATGACGGTGGCGTTGTTGCTGCCGTTGACGTACTCGCTGGAGCCGACCGCCGCGTTGATCATCTTCGCGGGCATCTACTACGGCGGCATGTACGGCGGGTCGACCACGTCGATCCTGCTCAACACGCCGGGCGAGTCGTCGTCGGTGGTGACGGCGCTGGAGGGCAACCGGATGGCGCGCGCCGGGCGGGGCGCGGCGGCGTTGGCGACGGCGGCGATCGGGTCGTTCGTCGCGGGCACGATCGCGACGATCCTGCTCACCGCGGTGGCGCCGGGCATCGCGGAGCTGGCGGTGCGGCTGGGTCCGGCGGACTACGTGGCGTTGATGGTGGTGGCGTTCACGACGGTGGCGGCGCTGCTGGGCGCGTCGCCGGTGCGCGGGTTGGCGTCGTTGGGGCTGGGCCTGTTCATCGGCCTGGTGGGCACGGACACGTTGACGGGGCAGCAGCGGTTCACGCTGGGTGTGCCGACGTTGTCCGACGGCGTCGACGTGGTGGTGGTCGCGGTGGGGGTGTTCGCGGTCGGCGAGGCGCTGTACGTGGCGGCGCGGCTGCGGCACGGCCCGGTCGAGGTGGTGCCGGTGGGCGGGAAGTGGATGACCGGCGAGTTCTGGCGGCGGTCGTGGAAGCCGTGGCTGCGCGGCACCGCGATCGGGTTCCCGATCGGCACCATCCCCGCGGGCGGCGCCGACGTGTCCACGTTCCTGTCGTATGCGGCGGAGAAGAAGCTGTCCAAGCGGCCGGAGGAGTTCGGGAAGGGCGCGATCGAGGGTGTGGCGGGGCCGGAGGCGGCGAACAACGCCGCGGCGGCCGGGGTGCTGGTGCCGCTGCTGACGCTGGGATTGCCGACCACGGCGACGGCGGCGGTGATCGTGGCCGGGTTCCAGAGCTACGGCATCCAGCCGGGTCCGCTGCTGTTCACCAACGACTCGGCGCTGGTGTGGGCGTTGATCGCGTCGCTGTACATCGGCAACGTGATGCTGCTGGTGCTGAACCTGCCGTTGGTGAAGATCTGGGTGAAGGTGCTGCAGATCCCGCGGCCCTACCTGTACGCGGGGATCCTGCTGTTCGCGGCGTTGGGCACCTACGCGGTGAACTTCGTGGTGGACGACCTGGTGGTGCTGCTGGTCATCGGGGTGGCGGGGTTGTTCATGCGGCGGCACGGCTATCCGGTGGCGCCGTTGGTGGTGGGGCTGATCCTGGGTCCGATGGCCGAGGAGCAGGTGCGCCGCACGTTGCAGATCAGCGAGGGCGACCCGGCGGCGTTGGTGACCAGCCCGTTCGCGGCGGTGGCCTACGGGCTGTTGGCGGTGGCGCTGCTGGCGGCGGTGGTGTCGCGGGTCCGTCGCCGGGCCTGACCGTCGTCCGCGTGCCCGGCCCCAGGGCGATCCCACCCTGGGGCCGGGCACGGTCGTGTTCGGCCCAGCACCACCCCCGGAGCGTGTCCCTTGCGGAATCTCGCCCGTTCACGTGAAGATATCCCGGTCCAGACGCCTGTCGACCGGAGGATTTCCATGACGTCGCCGTACGGGCTGCACCGCGTCCTCGAACCCGCCGGGGTGCTGCCGCAGCAGGCCCTCCGGCTGGACGCCACCCCCGTGTGCGGGCCCGACGAGGTCCTCGTCGACGTCACCCGGCTCAACCTCGACGCCGCCTCCTACCGGCAGCTGCGCGAGCGGCACGGCGTCGACGGCGTCCGCCGCGCCGTGCTGGACATCGTCGCCGACCGCGGCAAGATGCAGAACCCCGTCACCGGATCGGGCGGCATGCTGCTGGGCACGGTCCGCGAGGTCGGCCCCGACTCGCCGCTGGGCCTGCGCGTGGGCGACCGGATCGCGACCCTGGTGTCGCTCACCCTCACGCCGCTGCGCATCACCGACGGCCTCGCCGCGTGGGACGGCGCCGACGAGCAGGCGCCGTGCGAGGGCACCGCGGTGCTGTTCGGCCGCTCCATCGCCGCCGTGCTGCCCGACGACCTGCCCGAACCGCTGGCCCTGTCGGTGCTGGACGTGTGCGGCGCGCCCGCGTTGACCGACCGGGTCGTGCGCCGCCGGGACGCGCCGTCGGTGCTGGTCCTGGGCGGCGGCTGCAAGTCGGTGTCGCTGTCGCTGGCAGCCGCCCGCCGCGACGGAGCTTCCCTGCTCGTCGCCCTGGTTCCGAC
>NZ_JBFAMT010000020.1:0-125580 GCF_040656635.1 Actinosynnema sp. NPDC049800
TTCTGTTCGGTCGGTTGCCGCAGGTGGTGGCACCCCCGGCGGGGGCGGTCCGACCTCGCTCAGCACGAGTGGGACCCAGGCCCGGTCGACCGACCGCACACGAGAGGACGAGCGATGAGCGAGAACGAACTGCCACCGCCGGGCGACCCCGGCAAGAACCTCAGCCGCCGCCGGTTCCTGTACCTGGCCGGCGCGGGCGGCCTGGTGCTCGCGGTCGCGTCGGCGGGCGGCCCCACGGGTGACGACGACGCGACCGGTGACGTCGTGTTGGCCGCCGCCGCGACCCGGTCGCTGCACCTGCGCCGCCGGGAGGACTCGTTGAACCTGCGGGTCGACCTGTTCAACGCCGACGTGGTGCAGACCTCCGGCGGCGCCGAACTGCGCAAGGTCACCACGGGCAGCGCGTTCCTGGTGGTGCACTTCCCGCCGCAGGCGGTGCTGGAGCGGATGCTGACCGACCCGCTGCGCCTGACCGACATCCCGCTCGCCACCAGGGTCGCCGGCCGCAGCCGGCTGGCCTTCGACATCACCGCCGCACTGCCGATGGCGGTCACGGTGGACGCGCTGCTGGCGTGGACCGGTTTCGTCCCGAGCCTGGCCCCGACCGCGACCAGGACCCAGACCGCGTCCGCGCTCGTCGCGCCGACCGACACGCAGACCGCCTTGGAGCTGCCGTGGCGGATCCTGTTGTCACCCAACGAGAACGAGGGCTGGCAGCACTCCGCCGCACCGGTCACCCGCAACGGGTGGACCGAGCTGTGGCACACCCGCCTGGGCGCCAAGACCGGGTCCGGTGCCGTCGACGACCACGCGACCGGCCGCACGGTTCGGGCCATCTGGCTCTCCGACCCGCAGATGGCCACATGGGTGCAGAACCCGACGTCGGTGCCCGGGACCGAGGACATCGCGCACGTGCTGACGCCGCGGCAGCGGTTCTCGATCGTCCGGCTGTCGGCCGACCCGACCCTGCGCACCAGCCTCGACCCGGCCCTGCCCAAGCCGATCGACGTGACGGAGCTGACGCTGAGCAGCCTGGGCGCGACCTTCGACGCCGAGGGCCGGTGGACCTACCCGCCCACCGGCGGACTCGGGCTCAAGGGCTGGCAGCACCGCGCCACCCTGGGCCGCGACCACCTCGTGCGCACCGAGGACGCGGGCTTCCTGTTCCCCTACGGTCACCGCGCCTCGCTCGTCAACCTCGCCGAGCGCCGGTTCGGGCGCCGCCCCAACCCCGACGGCACCCCCGGCCCCTGGTACGCCTACGTGCACCGCAGCCAGCACATCGTGGTGCAGCAACCCGTGCGCGCCTACGCGGGCGACGACACGATGCCGCACGCCGGTCGTGAGCTGCCCTTCACCGCGATCCGAGTGGTCACCCGCACCACACCGCCGCTGAAGGACCCGCGCTCGGACTTCGTCACCGGGTCCACCACGACGGTCCGGTCGTTCGTGCCGCGGGCCGCCGCCGCGCCGGACACCCCGGTCACCTTCCACCTGCGCGGGACCGACCACGACGGCGTCGAGGTCGACTTCTCCGCGGCGGTGGTGTTCGTGCCCGAGAGCACGGTCACCGACACGAACGCCACCCGGCTGCTCACCGACCTCCGCAACGCCTACAACACCGGCAACTCCCCGGACCCCGCCGCCGGCGCCGTGCGCACCGCCGAGACCGGGGGCCGCACCATCGCCCTGGCGCAGCGCGGGCCGTACCCGGTGGGCAGCACCGCGGCCACCACCGACCAGCTCGTGTTCAACTCGGTGGCCGCCAACGGTTCGATGAGCACGCTGGTGGCCGCCGGCCGGGCGCCGTTCGTCCCCAGCCTGGAACTGGCCGCGCTGCGGCTGCCCGACGTCGCCGCGCTGACCGGAACCGCGACGGCGACGACGTCGTTCGTGTACGCCGCGGCCTACCTGGACGGCGGCATCGACCACGCCGGGAACAGGGGCGCGGTCTACCTGGCCACCCACCCGGCGATTCCGGTGCCGCCCGCATTGGAGTTCCCCGCCGCCTCGACCGGCGTCGCCACGCCCAACGGCGGCATCCGGGGGCGGTCGGCCAAGAACGGCACGATCACCGGCGACGTGACCCAGGCGGCCACGGAGTACTACGACCCGGCGAAGGTGTTCGCCGACCCCACCAAGGCCAAGGTGCTCGGCGGTCTCGCGATCAAGGACCTGCTGTCCACCCCGCTCGAGGGCGAGCAGAACGCGCTCGTCGTGCCGAAGCTCGGCCACCACTTCCGGGAGGACGTCGGCGTCCACGAGTGGACGCTGCTCTGGACGCCCCCGTTGCAGGAGGGGCCCAAGCAGCTGCCGGTCTTCGAACCGCTGTCGACCGCCCCGAACGCCAAGACGCTCAAGGTGCACGCCGTCTACACCGACCCCGTGCAGGACGGGGTCGAGTCCACCTACCGGGTCGACGGCGAGTTGCGCGACTTCGCCCTGAACCTGTTCGGCAAGAAGTCGTGGCAGGTCATCTCGGTGAAGTTCGACTACTTCCGGTTCAAGCACACCGGCGGCGCCAAACCCACCGTGGACTGCCGCATCCGCGAGGTCAGCTTCCACAACGCCTTCGAGTTCGTCGAGGAACTGGCCGAGCTGTGCTCGTTCCTGGGCGGCAAGGTGGAGATCACCGCGGGCACCTCGGGGGTCCAGGCCGGGCTGCGGTTCGGGCTGCCCACGGTGTCGCTCGGGATCTTCGAGCTCAAGGAACTGGCGGTGGCCGCCTCCGTCGCGATCCCGTTCGACGGCAGCTCGGTGCGAGTGGTCTTCGACCTCAACACCCGGGACCGGCCGTTCAACCTGCGCATCTCCTGGTTCGCCGGCGGCGGCTACGCGGGCATCGCGCTGGGCGCCGACGGCCTGGAACGGCTGGACGTCGGGTTCACCTTCGGCGCGGCGTTCGCGCTGGACGTCGGCATCGCCAGCGGCGGGGTCGAGGCCGTCGGCGGCATCTCCTACCTGCTGGAGAAGGTCAAGGTCGTGGAGAACGGCGCGGAGGTGGTCCGCTCGCAGGCCGGCCTCACCGCGTTCCTGCGGCTGCGCGGCGCCCTGGACTTCCTCGGCATCGTCAGCGTGTCGATCGAGTTCTACCTGGGCCTCACGTACCAGAAGAAGACCGACGGCAGCTCCGCGCTCGTCGGCGAGGCGAGCGTGAGCGTCTCGATCGAGACGTGGTTCTACAGCGAGACCTTCACCGTCCGGACCCGGCGCGAGCTGTCCAAGACCTCCGCGCCCGCCGCCGGGCGCGCGGCGGGCGGGGATCGCGCGGCCCTGGCCGCCGCGCCGGAAGTGCCCGCACACCCGTTCGGCGCGGCCTTCACCCAGCAGGACTGGGCAAGCTACTGCGCCGCCTTCGCACCCGTCGGAGCGTGATCATGAGCAAGCAGACCATCACCTGGACCGTGCTGCCCAACGGGGTCACCCCCGGCTTGGACCTGGTCCGCTTCTCCGTGCACGTCGCGCCGCGCCTGCTGCCGGAGCCCGCGCCGGGCACGCTGGAGGGGTTCCCGGACTGGCTCGACTGGCCGGCGCGGGTCTCACCGGCGGCGTTCCGGCTGGAGTTCCCCGACATCCTCGACCAGGCCGGCAGCCCGGTGCGCGCCACGGCCACACGGGTGTCCAAACCGGAGAGCCGGCGCTGGACGGCGCTGTTCACCCGGACCTCGCGCGTCGAAGGGCACGCGCAGACCAGGTTCACCCGCCGGCGGATCCGCTCCTACCCGACCCGCCACGTGCGCGACTTCGTCAACCAGCGCTACGGCAGGTTCGGTGCGCGGTCACCCGAGCGGTTCCCGACGCTGGACGAGCTGGCCGCGGCCGACGCGTTCGGCCCCGTGGGGTTCGAGTTCGACGGCAACGGGACCGAATCCGGCCTGGACCGCAAGCGGCGGCTGCGCAGCCAGCTGGAGCGCATGTTCAGCCCCGACTCGCAGGACCCGGCGCAGTGCGCGGTGCCGTTCCGGCCCGGTGACGCCACCACCGCCGACGGGATGGGGTTGACCTTCCTGCAAGCGGAGCGGTTCCACCGCAGACGGGATCCGGTGGTCGGTGACCTGCCACCGCTGCCCGCGCCGAAGCTGGACTTCCACCAGGTGGTCGCGATGACCCGGGAGCACCACCACCTCCAGCGGTTGCTGGGGCTGGTGCTGGACTTCGAGTCGACCGACCCGGCCGTGCTGTCCCTGGTGCGCGGCAACGAGCAGGTCACCCGGGTGCGGGTGGTCACCGACCTGAACCCGTTGCTGGGCACGGGTTCGGCGGTGCACGTGCGGCCCACGATGCGGTGCCGGGTGGGCAAGGGCGCGCAGGGCCACGTGTTCACCGCGACCCCGCTGGACTCCGACAGCGACCTGCGCGACGGGCTGCTGAGGGTGGGCGACGCCGACCGGTTCGCCGTGGTGCAGGTCGACCCGGACAGCGCCGCGCTGGCCGTGCGCCAGTTCGCCGACACGGTGACCCGGATGCGCGTCGACCAGGGCGGACAGGTGCGCAAGCGCAGTGCGAGCACACCGGACGAGCAGGCGCTGCCGGCGCTGCGCACGGCCGGGTTCTCGGTGGGCAGGCTGTCCCGGGCCGTCCGGCTGGCCGGCCGGATCGAGCGCGGCCGGGCGCTCAACGACGCGGCGTTCGCCGGTCCGGACAAGATCACCGACAACATCGCGCTCAATGCCGACGACGTGGTGCGGGGCTACCGGTGGGACGTGCGCGACGAGAACGCCGGGCAGTGGTTCTCCCTGATGTGGCGCGACGGCACGTACGTGTTCGCGCGCACGGGTGAAGCGGTCCCGGTGCTGGAGGAGACGGCGGCGCAGACCGCGCCGACGACCTCCGGCGCCACCGGCGACGAGGACCTGTACATCCAGGAGTCGCTGGTGCACTGGGCGGGCTGGAGCCTCGCGGTCGGCCGCCCCGGCAAGGCGCTGACCGGTGACAACGGCCTGGCCGACGGCGAGGCGCCGCTCGACCCGGACTTCCCGTTCCGCACTCGGTTCGGCGCGCGCGCCCTGCCGCGACTGCGGTTCGGCCGGCGGTACCGGCTGCGGGCGCGGGTGGTGGACATCGCGGGCAACTCGCTGTCCACCGAGCAGGCCGACGCGGTCACCGACGCGGTGTCGAGCACCCCGGTGGAGACCTTCCGCCGGTTCGAGCCGGTGGCCGCGCCGGAGGTGCTGCTGCGCTCGGCACCCGGCGAGGGCGAGTCGCTGGAGGTGATGGTGCTGCGCGGCAACACCGGCACCGACACCGCCGTGGGCACCGTCGACCGCCACGTCCTGCCGCCCCGCACCACGGTGCAGGTCGCCGAGCAGCACGGGATGCTCGACCAGGGCACCACCGGCAGGCCGATGGACGCCGCCCGCTACGCCGAACTGGCCACGCGGGACGCCGCCGTGCTGGAGCAGCACGCCTCCGCGCGCGCCCTGCCCGCGCCCGCGGACCGGTACTGGTACTACGACACCGACCAGCTGCCCGTGCCGTACCTGCCCGAGCCGCTGGCCCGGCGGATCCTGGTCCGCGGCCTGCCCGGCAGCACCACGTCCACCACGATCACCGCGGTCGACCCGGCCACTTGGCCGGTCGCCAAGGGCTTCCGCATCCGGCTCCAGCAGGGCACGCCGGGCTGGACGTGGACCGAGTCCGCGCGCCTGCTGACCGTGCGGCTCATGCCCGGCGACAGCTACCAGCTCCAGCTCTCCGCCCAGTTCGACGCGGCCGACCTGAACCTGATGGCGTTGTGGCCGCTGATCCAGCAGGGCGCGGCCGACTGGAACGCCGCCCACCCGACCGACCAGGTGAACATCGACGCGGTCCGGGAGTCGGTGGTCGGCGGCCGGCACTGGATGTTCACCCCGTCCCGGACGCTGACCCTGGTGCACGCGGTGCGCAAGCCGCTGACCGTGCCGGACATCGCCGGGGTCACCGCCAAGCGGCCCAACGAGGGGCGGATCGGCTCCACGCACGCGCTGCTCGGGTCGTCCATGCGGGTCAGCCGCAAGAGCAGCGGCAGCGTGGAGTTCGCCGCGCGCTGGCGGATGCCGGTGGACGACGGCGTGTCCGACGAGGTCCCGACCCGCGACTTCCGGGCCGCACCGATCACCGTGGCGCTGGACCCGGTGCAGGGGGCGACGCCGGCCACCGAGGCGGTGCAGTTCCAGGCGCGGCACGAGTTCGGCGACACCAAGTACCGCCACGTGCGGTACGAGGTGCGGGCCGCGACCCGCTTCGGCGAGTTCTTCCAGGAGCGCCGGGAGGTCGCCTTCAGCGGCGATCAGCACGTGCTCGGCGTGCCGGTCGACCCGGCCCACCTGGTCGTGGTGGACAAGGCCACCGGCGACCAGTACCAGCCCGCCCCGCCGGGGAGCGATCCGCGGAATGCGCCGGGCGACTACGTGGTCACCGACGCGGCCACCGGTACCTTCCGCCGCACCGCGAACGGCGGGCTCACGTCGCCGCGCACGTTGGAGGTGTCGTTCGTCCGCCCGGACACCCGCAGCGCGGCCGCGGTGCTGGAGCAGGACATCTTCAGCTCGGCGCGCCCCGCCGCGCCGAAGATCCGCCAGGTCGTGCCGATCTTCCGCTGGGAGAACCCCGCGCCGGGGCAGAGCGTGCGGCGCGGCGGCGGGCTGCGGGTGTACCTGGAGCGGCCGTGGTGGTCCAGCGGCGACGGCGAGAAGCTGGCCGTGCTGCTGTGGCCGGACCCGGCGAGCGACGTGCCGGAACACCTGCGGGGCGCGGTGACCATGTGGGGCAACGACGCGACCCAGCACTCGGGTTCGGTGCCCGACGACGTGCTCGACACCTCGTTCCCGCTGGCCACCTACTTCGGCACCGGCATGACGGTCCCCGAGTTCCCGACCACCGGGCTGAAGGTCGCCGCGCACGACGTGGCCTTCGACGCGGAGCGCAAGCTGTGGTACTCCGACATCCGCATCACCCGGCAGGGTGAGACTGCGCTGGAGGGCTACTTCCCGTTCGTGCGGCTGGCCCTGGCCCGCTTCCAGCCGAAGTCGGTCGTCGACTGCCACCTGTCCTCGGTGGTGACGGCGGACTTCATGCAGGTCGCGCCCGACCGCACGGTCGTGGTGACCGGCAGCGGCCCCACCCGCACCGTCCAGGTGACCGGCCCCGGCGCGACGCTCACCCAGTCGGGCCACCTCAACGAGATCAGGGTGACCGTGGAGCGGCCGCTCGACGGCGTGACCGACCCGGTGCTGCGCTGGCAGCCGGCCGGGCTGTCCTACACCGCGGTGCTGGCCGACCCGACCACCGGCGGCGGTCAGCTGACCTGGTCGGGCACGGTGTCGCTGCCCACCGGCGCCGGTCCGCTGAGGCTGGCCGTCGAGGAGTTCGAGCAGCACCGCAACGGCAACAACGGCATCGCCGCCACCCGGCTGGTCCACACCGACACCGTCCCCCTGTCCTGAGAGGAGCGTGCCGTGCCGCTGGGAACGACGGAGATCCTGCTGATCCTGCTGGTGCTGGTGCTGCTGTTCGGCGCGAGCAGGCTGCCGAAGCTGGCGCGGTCGGTGTCCGACGCGCGCCGGGAACTGCGCCGAGGCGATGACGACGAGGTCTGACCACGAGACGGCCGGCGCCGCCCCTCCCCCCAGGAAGGGGCGGGGCCGGCCTCGGACGGGTCACCAGGGGCTGCCGCCGCCCTCGCCGCCGCCAGTGTCGCCGTACACGCACCACGAGATGCCCGAGATGCCGTTCTGGTTGTAGTTGTCGACGTTGCGCGAGTCGACGTACCCCCACACGCCACCCGAGGGCGTCGCGCCGGGAACCCAAGACCACAGGTACAGCTGGGTGCCCCAGACACCACCGGGGCCGTGCGTCTGGCAGGACACGTAGATGTCCTCCCAGGACGACTCGCCCACGATCGCGTGCCACTCGTCGTAGACCGCGGTGTAGGCGCCGTAGGCGGGCATCCACGCGGATGCCGGCAGTGCCGATGCCTCGCCGGTGGTCACGGCGGGCGCGGCGGCGGCCAGGGCCAGCGCGGCTCCCGCGATTCCCTTGCGGATGTTCACGAAAACTCCTCCCCTTCGTTTCGTCGTGCTGCACCGCGCGGATCACCGCGCGGGGAACCGGGACGGCCGGTGCTACAGGCCACTCGCCCGGTCGATCACGGGGTGGGCGGCGCGCAGCACGGCGACCAACTCGCCCAGTGCCGTGCGCAACGCCCGGTCGGGCAGGTGCCCGTGCCCGAGGACCAGCCCGTTGCCCGTCGGGCGGCCGGGCAGGTGGAACGACGCCAGCGTGGGCACCACCACGCCGCGCCCGAGCAGCTCGGCGTGCGCCTGCTCGGCGTCGATCCGGTCGGGCAGGTGCACCACGACCGTGCCCGGTGCGCCGGGCGGCGCGAGCCGGACCGCGGGCTCCAGCGGCGCGAGCGCGGCCCGCACCACGGCGTCCTTGTGCTCGAACAGACGTCCGAGCTGGTGCAGGCGGCGCACGACGCTGCCCTCGGCCAGCAGCCGCGCCATGGCCGACTGGGCCGTGTGCGACGGCTGCTCGTGGTCCTGGAGCGTGCACCGGGCCGGGTCGAGCATGTCGCGGTGCACCAGCACGTAGCCGACGCGCAGCGACGGGGTGAACACAGTGCGGAAGTCGCCCACCACCGCTGTGCGTTCGCCGGCCAGGTGCAGCAGCCGGGGCAACGGCGCGGCGGAGGGCACGACGTGGTCGTCGGCCACCTCCAGCAGGTAGCCGTCCTCCCGGCGCGCCCAGTCAGCCAGCTGCTGGCGGCGCAGCGCCGACATGACCGGGCCGAAGGGCGGCTGCCCGTCGGGTGAGACGAACACGGCCGCGCAGGACGGCGGCACCGCGCCGGTCCACCCGCCGTCCCGGTCTGTTGGCAGCGCCACGGCGGTGCCGCCGCCGCGCTCGACCGCCCGTCTCAGCGCCGGCGGAGCCGGGTCCGGCACCGCGACGCGCGGCCGCCCGCCGCCCAAGGTCTCCATCGCCAGCAGCATCCCGTGCGAGATGCCGGCGGTGATCAGCACCTCGTGCTCGTCGGACGCCAGGCCGCGGGTCCGCCGCAGGTGCTCGCCGATCGCCCGCCGCAGCTCCGGCAGGCCGCCGCGCGGCAGCTCGCCCAGCGGTGGCGGCTGGAAGCTGGCGTGCCGCCACGCCGCCCGCCACGCGGCCAGCGGGAACCCGTCCTCGGTCGCCCGCCCGGGTGTGCAGTCGATCCGGTCGGCGTTGCGCGTCGACGCCGGGAGCGTGAGGGGCGTGGTGGGCGGGTCCGCCCTTCGGTCGGCGACGTAGCTGCCCGAACCCCGGCGGCCCTCGAGGTAACCTCGGGCGTAGAGGATCTCGTAGGCGGCCAGGGCGACCCCGCGCGAGATGTCCAGCCGCTCGGCCAGCGTCCGCGTGGACGGCAGCCGCCAACCGACGGTGAGCAGGCCGCGGTCGACCGCCCCGGCCAGCTGCTCGGCCAACTGCTCCTGCAACGGGCGGTGCGTGGTGCGGTCCAGCTCGATCGGGATCGTCAGGCTTTCCGGGTTGCGCATCATTCCCCCAGTCGTGCGAGTGCTGCCTCCGCCGCGCCCAGGCTGACCTGGGTGGCCTCGACGATCCGCTCGAAGGGCACCCCGGCCCGGCGGAACGTCAGCTCCAGGTCTTCCGTCGTGCCGCTGTTGAAGAGGCAGAAGTAGCTGTCGTCGCCCGGGATCGCCAGGCAACAGGCGAACGCGGCGGCCTCCCGACCCGCCGCCACCACGGAGCGCATCGCGGTCGCCACCTCGTCCGGGTCCGCACCGGGCAGGTAGCACTCCACCAGGAACAGCCGCGTCGCCCGCCGCCCTGTCGTCTCCGTCGTTGTCATGCACCGATCGTGCGGTCCGGGTGCCCCCCGACGAATCGGGGAGCGACCCCACAGTTAGTCCGGCGGTTTGCGCAGGAACTCCAGTCGGGCCAGCTCGCGGCGGGAGCCGACGCCGGTCTTGCGGTAGATCCGGCTCAGGTGCGCCTCGACGGTCTTGGCGGTCACGTACGCCGCCGCGGCCACCTCCCGGTTGCTCAGCCCACTGGCCACGAGCCGGGCGATGTGCAGCTCGGCGGCGGTGAGGCCGTGCTCGTCGTCGCGGCGCAGCCCCAACCTGCGCAGCTCGGTGTCGGTCTTCTCGACCCAGCGGGGCGCGCCCAGCCGGTCGAACTCGCGCCCGGCGGCCAGCAGGACCTCGCGTGCCGCGAGCTTCTCCTTGCGCCGCCGCAGCACCCGGCCGCGCACCAGGTCGGTGCGGGCCTGCTCGAACGGCATCGGGATCGGCAGCACCGGCGCGGAGCACAGCGCCTCGTGCGCGCCGGCCACGTCACCGCACGCCATCCGCACCAGCGCGGCCGACCGGGCCGCCACGGCGGTGATCCACGGCCGCGGCGCGAGGTCGCGGCGGCGCTCCAGGTCGGCCAGCAGCGCCTCCGCCTCGGCCACCAGGCCGAGCTCCGCGGTCGCCTCGATCAGGTCGCCGTACAGCGAGCTGATCGGGAAGTCGGCCAGCCCGACCGCCGCGCAGACCTCCAGTGCCGCGGTAAGGTGCGCCCTCGCCGCCGCCGGCTCGTGCCGGGACAGCTCGACGAAGCCCAGTACGGCCCGCACGTGCACGACGACCCACGAGTCGTCCAACTCGGTGGCGATGCGCAGCCCTTCGGTCGCCGCGGCGAGCGCCGTGTCGTCGTCGCCGCGGTGCGCGTCCACCAGCGCGCGGGTGTAGAGCGAGTAGGCGATCCACGGCCGCTGCCCGGCCTGTTCGGCGGCGTCGACGGCCTCCGCGGCCTCCCGGTCGGCCAGGGACCAGTCGCCCAGCCAGACGTCCAGCTCGGTCAGGTGGACCAGCTCGTGCATGGCGACCGCCTCGTCGCCCCGGTCGAGCGAGGCGTGCCGCGACCGCGCGAACTCCTGCCGGCCCCGCACCGGATCGGTGTACTTGGTGATCACCCGCAGCAGGCTGCGAGCCATCCGCGCGTCGCGGGACTCGTTGGCCGGCGACACCAGGGCCGCGGCCCGCCGCAGGTCGTCGTCGCACAGCCCCTCGCCGGCCAGCAGCCGGTAGTAGGCGCTGCTGACCAGGATGCACGCCACCAGGTCGTCGGGCGCCGCGGCCTCGTGGCTGGTGATCGCCTCCAGCGCCTGCCGGGTGTTGCGGTAGCGCAGGGCGGTGTCGTTCTGGCAGAACCACGACCGGCGCAGGTAGGCCGTCGCCCGCAGCACCGGGTCGTCCGCTGAGGCCAGCGCCTCGTCGCTGAGCGCGGTGGCCTTGACCGGCCCGTCACCGTAGAACACCACGACCGCCAGCTCCAGCAGCGCCGCCACCCGTTCCGGCCCTGCCGGCAGGTCGGCGACGGCCGCTTCGAACAGGTCACGGGCCCGGTTCGCGTCGCCGGCGAAGAACAGGCACTGCGCGGCCGAGACGAGCAGCCCAGCCTTGCGGACCGGGTCGACCACGTGGCCGGCCGCGAGCTCCCACAGCCGGGCGGCGGTCTCGGGCGCGCCGCGTTGCCGGGCGGCGAGCGCGGCGCCGTCCAGCGCCTCGGCCACCACAGGGTCCGGGCCGCTCGCGCCGAAAGCCAGGTGGAGCGCGCGGGTCTCGGGATCGTCCACGACGGCCGCCAGTCGTCGGTGCACCCGCCGCCGTCGCCCGTTCGGCGCGGCGGAGTAGACCGCCGAGCGCAGCAGCGGGTGGGTGAAGCGGACGGCGCCGGACACCAGTTCGACCATGCCGTGGTCCTCGGCGTCGGCCAGCGCCTCCTCGGCCAGTTCCGCGTCGCCCAGTGCCCGGGCCACCAGCTCCAGGCTGGGCTGCGCCAGCGCCGCGGCGTAGAGCAAGGCGTCCCGGCTGGGATCCGGCAGCGCGACCACCCGGTCCTCCAGCAGCTCGCTGAACGCACGCGGCGCGGACAGCGGCAGGCCTGGCACGGTCGCGCCGCCGTCGCGACCGAGCACACCGGCGAGCTCCAAGGCGTAGAACGGGTTGCCACCCGAGGTCCGCTGGAGCCGGATGAGCGTGGGGCGCGGCAGCGGCAGGCCGAACGCGGAGCGCACCATCCGGTGCAGGGCGCCCATGCTCAACCCGCCCAGGCGGATGTGCACCAGGTCGTCCTGCCCGGCCAGCCCGAGCGGCGCGGGGTCGCCCTCCTTGTCTCGGACGGACACCACGACCGCCACGTGCTCGTCGGCCAGCCGGCGCAGCACGTACTCCAGCACGCGCGTGCTGGCCTCGTCCAACCACTGCACGTCGTCCACGGCCAGCACGACCGGCGTGCGCGCGGCCAGCGAGCGGATGACGTTCAGCGCCGCCATGCACACCGCGCGCGGGTCGCCCGCGCCGTCGTCGGCCTGGCGACGCAGCAGCGCGACTTCCAGCGCGGTGCGCTGTGGCCCGGGCAGCAGGGCCAGGACGTCGTCCGGCACGCGGTCGAGCAGGTCGACCAGGCCGCCGAAGGCCAACCGCGCCTCCGACTCGACCGGGCGGCACGACAGGACCGCGTAGCCGCGCCCGACGGCGTCGGCCAGCACGCGTTCCCACAACACGCTCTTGCCGATGCCCGGCTCGCCGGACAACAGCAGCCGGGCGGCACCTCCCTCGGCCCGCGCCAGCACGTCGCCCGCAGCCGCGAGTTCGCTTTCGCGCCCGACCAGATGTAAACCGGCCACGCTCCCACCCCCGTAGATCCACGACGGTAGCTGGTGGGAGCCTCGTGCGGCGAGCGGTTTCGCCTGTGCCCCCGAAACAATCGGACGCCCGGCGGCGCGTAGCGTTCCGGCGCTGTGCACCCCAGATGCCGATCGGACCGGATCCCGGTCGAGGAAAGGCCGGCTCGGGCGCAACAGCCACGCCTTTTCGTGGCGGATCGCTCCCTGCGAGAGGGAACGAGCCGGCCAGGCGGGGCTGTTGCCCGAGCTCGACCGTCGGTTCAGACGTGCAGGCTCCACTGCTGGTTGGTCTGGTTGTTGCAGTCCCAGACCACCATCGCGGTGCCATTGGTGGTGCCCCGGTTGGAGGCGTCCGGGCACATGCCGTTCACCTGGAGCTGCTTGCCCGAGGTCTAGGTGAAGCGCTGTTTGGTGCCACCGTTGCAGTCCCACAACCGCGCCTAGATGCAATACCAGTGACTTAAGGGTCAACCGGGTAGGTTGATCGTCCAGGAGGTGCCTGGATACCACGGCCTGGTCAGGTTAAGCCGGTCACGGATGCGCGGTTGTCGGATCGGATCGTGATCGGCCTGTTGACCAGGACGTTTCCGTCCGAGTTGGTGGACCGGGTCGTTGCCGAGTCCGGGCGGGAGGGGCAGCGTGACCGGCTGTTGCCGTCTCGGGTGGTGGTCTATTTCGTGCTGGCGATGTGTCTGTTCTCCGGTCAGGGCTATGAAGAGGTGGCCCGGTTGTTGACCGAGGGCCTGTCGTGAGCGGCGCGGTGGTCGCGGCCGTGGTGGGTGCCGACCACCGCGGCGATCTCCCGGGCACGGGTCAGGCTGGGCGCGGCGCCGTTGAAGGCGTTGTTCGAACAGGTCGCGAAGCCGTTGGCGGAACCGACGAGCCGTGGTTCGTGGTATCGGACCTGGCGGGTGCTGGCGATCGACGGCACAACCTTCGACGTGCCCGACACGCCGGAGAACGTGGAGCGGTTCGGCCGTCCGGGCAGCGCCCGCTCTGCGGCGCGGGGTGATCGGGCGGCAACGCGCGGCGACCAGTTCGGCGTTGTCGGTGCTGATGGTGCCGGGCATCTGTCCGGTGTCGATGAGCTCCTGGCGGCGCCAGGCGTAGATGGTCTGGTCACTGATGTCGAGGTCCGCCGCGACTTGTGCGACGCGGCGGCCGGACGCGACCAGGTCGAGCACCTTGCGCCGGAACTCGGGTGGGTACCGCTTGGGCATCGTGGGTTGTCCTCTGGGCTACTGAGATGAGTGATCATCCAGTAACCCGACTCCGTGCAACGAGGGGAGGATCACCGACTCCGAACAACCAGGGGAGGATCAAGGTGAGGTTGCCCCTCGTGCACGGGATGGCGGTGGACACGAGCCACCTGGCGCCGACCCCGGTGCGGCCGGCGCGGTCCGCACGGTCGCCGCACCGGACCTGCCGGGATTCGGGCGCAGTCCCAACACCGGGCTGCCGATCACCGTCCGCTACGCGGCGGAGGTCCTGCGGGCGGTGCCGGCGGACCTGACCGGGCGGGCGGTCGTGGTGGAGCACTCGGCGGGCTGCCAGGCCGCAGTCGCGTCCACCACCAGCGGTCGCTGCGGAAGGGGATGGTGGCCTGATGAGCAGCGGGTGGTGGTCCAGGCGGCGGGCGCGTCTCCCGCTGCCGTATCGCTCACCAACCGCGTCGGGACATCGACCGCCCTACCGCTCCCAACAGGAGGACAGCCAAGCCGCACATGAACAAGAGGCCCCCTCTCTTGAGGTCCGCAAGACCCGGAGGCAGGGGACGCCCGAATTCGTCCTGTCCCGACGACATCACTGTGGCCACATCCACGACGAGCAAGACCATCCCGCCCAACGCCAGGACTGCGCCGAGTGCCGTCACCACTTTGACCCATACAGGCGCACCGGAATAATCGGACGGATGGCGAGAAGATCGCATCGAGGTCTTGTGGATGACGCCGCCATGCGTAGCCTGGTCACCACCTTGATTCTGGATCACCGTGTGCGCTTGAATGCTGTTCACAAATGATCTGCCGCCCGCCCGATCGAGTTGATCAACGATGGCGGCGATATCTTCCGCGAAGCGCCGGTCCACTGCCGCTACGTTCTCCACGGCCCTGGCCACCCGATTTTGCGTGCTCGCATCGTTGGGATTGTCCTGCAGATCGCGCACAACTCCACCACCAAGTCTGTTCGTCACGCGATCATAGAGGCTCTTGAGGCCACCGTCGATACGGCCATCAACGAAACGCTTGGCCGCCCCACCGAGTAGCGCAGCCAAGTATGCCGCCACCACGCCGCCTTCAATCATGCTGTCGCACCTCCCGGATGACTGCGCGAGCATTGTCCTTTCCATTCGAACCTGTGGTCGATCAATCGTTCACGAAAGTTTCGATGCCCGTCGAACCCCAGTTTAACTTCGAGTGTTTGGTGAAGATAGTGGAGTTCACCCGCTTGGACGGCACCCCACGCGACTCCGTCCGTCGAACTCCCGCACACGGTGGCCGTCACCGGGTCTACACCGCTGATCCCACTACGTCTCAATCAGAGCGTGAAGCGTAAGACAGTGCGACGCCAAGATCGTGTGCGGCGGGAGCGGCTCAAACACGATCGATCTACGGCGACGTGCAATGGAGACTCGATGTCGATTGCTCCAGCCGCGATTCGTCGGCGTTGACGGTGGTTAGACGGCTTCGGCGGGCGCCAAGTGCCCGATGCGGCCATCCCGGAAGACCTGCTGGAGGCGGCCCACATCGACGGCGCGTCGCGCTGGCGCGCGTTCTGGGCGATCAAGTCGCCGCTGCTGGCCCCCGCGGTGACGTTCAACGTCACCACGGCCCTGTTGGGCTCGATGAACGGCTTCGACATCGTGCAGGCCACTACCGGCGGCGGACCGGCCCGCACCACCGAGCTGCTCAACATCTTCATCTACCGGACCTTCGGCCAGGGCCTGTTCGCCCAGGCCACCACCATGAGCCTGGTGCTGTTCCTGCTCGTCGCGCTCATGGCGTTCCCGGTCATCCGCTTCCTGCGCAAGCGCGAGGAGATCCTGTGACGACTTCGGCACCACGCCGTACCGCGCCCCGGCTCAGCGACGCACGCGTGTGGACCCGACTCCAGCCGATCGTGGCGGTCCTGCTCGGCGCGACCGTCATCGGCATACCCCTGTGGCTCGTCGTCGTCACCGCCTGCAAATCGCAGGGCGAAGCCCTCTCTCCGAACCTCGCGCTGCCCTCCGAGTGGCACCTGTGGAAGAACCTCGCCACCGTGTGGACCGACGGCGAGGTCCCGGCCGCGTTCTTCGGCAGCCTGCTGGTCGTCGTTCCCACCGTCGCCGGCGTCCTCACCGTCGGATCGCTCGCCTCCCGGGTGCCGGCCCGGCGTGCCACCCGCCTTACCGCCGTGCTCTACGCCCTGGCCATCAGGGGGATCGTGCTGCCGTCCGCCGTGGTCACCGTGGTCCTCCTGCTGCGTCACCTCGGTCTGGCGGGCACCGCCGTCGGCATGATCGGCGTCTACAGGGGCATCTACCTGTCCACGGTGATCTTCTTCGTGACCGGTTTCGTCCGCACGATCCCGGTGTCGCTGGAGGAGGCCGCCCAGATCGACGGCGCCGGCCCGTTCACCGAGTTCCGCCGGGTCGTGCTGCCCATGCTGCGCCCTGTGCCGGCCACCGCCACCATCCTCATCTGCCTCTATGTCTGGAACGACGTCTTCTACGCGTTCTTCGTCGTCGGTGGCCGACTCGACACGTTGCCGCTCAACCTGTTCCGCGTCGCGAGCGCCGGGCTCTACCTTCACGGCGTCGACCGGGTAGGTGGCGTCGAGCGACACGACCCGGACCGCTCCGCTCCGGTCCGGTCCGCAACCCCACATCCAGCCCGTCGACCCCGCGCAGGTCCCCGGTCAGCTCGGCGGCCGTGCCGGGGGCGACGTACCAGACCTGCAGCCCCTGGGCGAGGCCGTCGGCGAGGAAGTCGCGGGCGCGGGCGCGCAGCTCGTCGGGCGCGGTGTAGCGCCAGCACACGTGGTCGTGCGCACCCAGCCCTGACGTCCGGTCCACCAGTCCAGAACTGCGCATGCCGGCCGCTTGCCCTGGTGCGGTCATGTCGAGGACCCCTCCGGAACAGGCCTCCTCCTCGCGGCCGATTCGAAGGCCGGCACATCCGGATCACGCGTCATCAACAGGCTCCTTGACAGCTCATACCCCCGTACGATGGCCGCGAGGCCGGGCAATGGGGCGGAAACCAGGATGCTGCTGTTTGAACACCCGCCGACACCTCCACGGTAACGCACCTCGAAGGTCCGCCGAGACCTGCAGCGGGCGCGGTCGAGGAGGCGGCGCATAGCCGACCCGCGGTCGGACCTGCGGTCGTCGACGGGCGTAGTCGGGCGACGGCTGACCAACTGTCCGCGGCCAGCCGGTGATGCTCGGAGGTCGGTGCTCGCAGCGGAATCTGCAGGGGCCTCCTGCTTTTTCCGCACACGCCAACGGACCACCAGGGCGGCGCATCCGGCATGGACGGGCGCTTCCGGGCACGTGACGTCCTGCACGGCCCGTTCTCCCCGGTTACGGTCAAGAGAACGTTGTCGACCGGCCGAGGGACCCCGGCCCGGCAGCGCGGTGACGCAGCAGTGGAGGTGCCATGCCGTTCGAGGACGCCACCGAGGGCGTGACAGCGTCCGTGACGGTGGCGTTCGTCGACCTCGACGGCGGTGGGCACCGGGACGCGGGTCTGCTCGCCCGTGGTTTGGCCAGGCTAGGGCACCACGTGGTCCACTACGCGCCGACCCATCAGGCACCACCCGGCCCGGGGCGGTACGAGCAGGTCCGCATGGCCGGCGGCGAGGACGGCACAGCGGGGTCGAGCGACCGGCGGGAGCTGGGGCGGGCCGATGTGGTGCACGCCTTCTGCGTGCGCTCCACCGCGACCGCCCGCGCCATGATCGCGGAGAGCGCAATCCCGTTGGTGGCCGACTGGTGCTCCTACGCCACCGCCGCGCACTCCGTTCCCGAAGCCGACCACTACACGGTGACCGGCAAGGCCGAGGCGACCGGGCTGGCCGGCCGGGGAGTGGCGAGACCGGACATCGGCATCGTCGTCGACACCGTCGACGACGAACTCCGGCGGACGCAGAACGAGACGAGTGCTGCGGCCGGGCGCCCACGACTGCTCTGCCACAGCCGTTTGCGGCCCGAGGACGGCACCGACACCGCGATCGCCGCGCTGCGATGGCTGCCCGAAGCCGAACTGGTGGTGGTCCACGGCGGAACCGTCACCTCCGGGGCGCGAGCAGAGGTCACCCGGCTGCTCGACGGCGCCCGCAAGCTCGGCGTCGCCGATCGGATCCGGGAGGTCGACCGCCACTCCCTGATCGCCGAGCGCCTGATCGACTCTGCCGACGTCGTGGTGCACGTCCCCCGTGTACCGGGCCCGGTGACCCCGGTGCTGGAGGCGATGGCGCGCGGGAAACCGGTCATCGCTTCGACCACCGGGGACCTGAGCGACACCGTGATCGCGGGGGTGACCGGGCTGCTGGTCGGCGCGGGCGATCCGGCGGCGCTCGGCCGCGCGGCCCGGCGGCTGCTCGGTGACCGCACGGCACGGGCCGCGTTCGCCGTCGCCGCGCTCGACCGGGTCGAACAGCGCCACACACCCACGCGCGTCGCCACCGACCTCCACCGGATCTACCGCGACATCGTGGACCGTTGTCGCATCGGCGCTGGTGGCACGCGAGAAGCGCTGCTCGCAGTGGCGTCGGACCCGGTCCTGGAAGCGCAGACCGACCAGTCGTGGAGCGGTGAGGGCCGACGGTTGCCCATCGCACCATCGCGGTCCGGTGGACGGTGCGGTTGACGGTCGTCGTGGCGGGTAGTCGACACGGTGATCACACGGGACCGAGGGAGGGCACGTGGCCGACCGGATCGCGGACATCTGGGGTGCCCGGACGCCGCACGCCAAGGACGCGCCGTGGCCGGTGCGGGTCGACCTGCACCTGGACGCTGGTGTGGCGGAGTCCGACGTGGAGCGGTGGGTGCAGTCGGCGTGCGTGTTGTGCAGCAACGGCTGCGGCTGCGACATCGCGGTCAAGGACGGGCGCATGGTCGGCGTGCGTGGTCGCGCCGGTGACGTGGTCAACCACGGTCGCCTGGGTCCCAAAGGGCTCTACGGGTCGTGGCAGTGGAACGGCAGCGACCGCCTGACCCGTCCGTTGGTGCGGCGCGGCGGTGTGCTGGTGGAGTCCGACTGGGACACCGCGATGGACCTGGTGGTGCGGCGCTCCCGCGAACTGCTGGACGAGATCGGCCCGTTGTCGCACGGCTTCTACACCAGCGGGCAGCTGTTCCTGGAGGAGTACTACACCCTCGGCGTGATCGGCAAAGCCGGTCTGGGTACGCCGCACATGGACGGCAACACCCGGTTGTGCACGGCCACTGCGGCGGCGGCGTTGAAGGAGAGCTTCGGCTCCGACGGCCAGCCCGGCAGCTACACCGACATCGACTCCTGTGACGCGTTGTTCCTGTTCGGGCACAACATGGCCGAGACGCAGACCGTGCTGTGGGCGCGCGTGCTGGACCGGCTGCACGGCCCGGACCGGCCCGTGGTGGTCGCGGTGGACCCGCGCCGCACCAAGGTGGCCGAGGCGGCGGTGGAGTCCGGCGGAGTGCACCTGGCGCCGCTGCCCGGCACCAACCAGGCGCTGATGAACGGCTTGATCCGCGAGCTGATCGCCAACGGGTGGGTCGACCACGACTACGTCGCCGCGCACACCCTCGGTTACGGCGACCTGACCGCCACCGTGCAGCCGTACACGCCCGAGCACGTCGCCGGTATCTGCCGGGTCGACCCGCAGGACCTGCGGCGCGCGGCGCGGATCTTCGGCACCTCCGGCCGCGTGCTGTCGACCGTGTTGCAGGGCTTCTACCAGTCCCACCAGGCCACGGCGGCGTCGTGCCAGGTGAACAACCTGCACCTGTTGCGCGGCCTGATCGGCCGGCCGGGGTGCGGCATCCTGCAGATGAACGGGCAGCCCACCGCGCAGAACACCCGTGAGTGCGGCGCGGACGGCGACCTGCCCGGCTTCCGCAACTGGGACAACCCCGAGCACATCCGCGAACTGGCCGAGCTGTGGAACGTCGACCCGCTGACCATCCCGCACTGGGCGCCGCCCACCCACGCCATGCAGATCTGGCGCTACGCCGAGCAGGGCTCCATCAAGTTCCTGTGGATCTCCGCGACCAACCCGGCCGTGTCGCTGCCGGACCTGCCGCGCATCCGCGAGATCCTCGCGCGGGAGGACCTGTTCGTGGTGGTGCAGGACGGCTTCCGCACCGAGACCGCCGAGTACGCCGACGTGGTGCTGCCGGCGGCGTTGTGGGGCGAGAAGCAGGGCACGTTCACCAACGTCAACCGCACCGTGCACCTGTCCGACAAGGCCGTCGACCCACCGGGTGAGGCGCGGTCGGACCTGGACATCTTCCTCGACTACGCCCGCCGCATGGACTTCCGCGACCTCGACGGCGCACCGCTGATCAAGTGGCAGGACGCCGAAGGCGCGTTCAAGGCGTGGCAGGAGTGCTCCCGGGGTCGACTGTGCGACTACACCGGCCTGTCCTACGACAAGCTGCGCGGCGGCAGCGGAATCCCGTGGCCCTGCAACGAGGAGCACCCCGAGGGTTGCGACCGGCTCTACCCCGACGGCGTGTTCCCCACCCACCCCGACGTGTGCGAGGACTACGGTCACGACCTGCTCACCGGCGGCACCACCTCGCCCGAGCAGTACAAGGCGCAACGCCCCGACGGCCGTGCCTTCCTCAAAGCCGCCGCCTACGCGCCGCCGCCGGAGCAGCCGAGCGACGAGTACCCGTTCCTGGTCACCACCGGCCGCACGGCCTACCACTTCCACACCCGCACCAAGACCGGCCGCGCCCGGCAGCTGCGCCGGGCCGCACCCGAGCCCTGGGTGGAGCTGTCCGCGGCCGACGCCGCCGCCCTGGGCGTGTCCGAGGGCGATCTGGTCCGCGTCGAATCACCCCGCGGCCACGTCGAGGCACCCGCCCGGGTGGGGCGTGGCCGTGACGGTGTCGTCTTCGTCCCCTTCCACTACGGCTACTGGGACACCGACGGCGACGAGCACGCGCGGGCGGCCAACGAGCTGACGCTCACGGAGTGGGACCCGGTGTCCAAGCAGCCGCTGTTCAAGATCGCCGCCGCGCGGGTGACCAAGCTGGTGGACGCCACCGGCCCCGCTCCCGGGCCCACCACCACGGCGTCAGCGCCGCACGACCCGGCCGGTGTCCCGGCGACCACGGGGGAGGACGACGTGCACGAGGACGCCACCCCCGTCGACCCGCCCTCGCCGCCGCCGACCCCCGACCGCACCCCGAACGTGCTGCCGCACGCCGCGCCGAAGGGCTGACCCATGCACCTGGCCACTTACCTGGGACTGCTGCACACTTCCCTGACCACGCTGGCCGACGCCTTCCGCGAGGTCGGCCGCGGTCACGGCGAGGAGCCGGACGTGTGGCACACTTGCCAGGTCCTCGCCGGTCGCGTCGATCGGCAGGCCGAGGCGCTGGCACCGGTCGTGGAGCGCTACGGCGAGCACCGCGAGGAAGAGCCCGAGCGCCTGCACGCCGCCGAACTGGAGTCCACCCGCAGCGGCCCCGTCGGCCTGCTGCGCGACCTCCAGGACCTCTACACCCTGGCCAGCCTGACCGACATCACCTGGACGGTGGTCGGCCAGGCCGCTCAGGGGCTGCGCGACCGTGAACTGCTCGACGTCGTCACCTCGTGCGAGCAGGAGACCGCCCGCCAGCTGACCTGGCTGCGCACCCGCATCAAGCAGGCCGCGCCCCAAGCCCTCATCGCGGCCCGGTGAGCGGCGCGGACGAGAAGCCGGGCGGCGTGCTCGGAGCCGCCGAACGCCGTGTGGGCAGCCTCGGGGCCGGGGGCTACGCCTTCGCGTTGTGCCTGGCGGTGCTCGCCGCGGTGGGCGGGGTCGCGCTGCTCGTCAAGCAGCCCTACCTCTTCCCCAGCCTCGGCCCGACCGTGATGCTGTTCTTCGAATCGCCTCTGCAGAAGTCGGCCGCGCCCCGCAGCGCCCTGATCGGGCACGGCGTGGCGATCCTGGCCGGGGCGGGCTGCCTGGCTCTGTTCGGCCTGACCGAGCACCCACCGGTCATCCAGGAGGGCGTCACGGGCGTGCGCGTCGGCGCCGCGGCCCTCGCCGTAGCCCTGACCGCGCTGGTCCTGCGACTGCTCGACTGCCCCCACCCACCCGCCGGCGCGACCACGCTCATCATCAGCCTGGGCCTGCTCACCCCGACGCGCGAACTGCTCGCCATCGCCGCGGGCGTGCTGCTGGCGACCGTGCTGGGCGTGGCCCTCAACCGACTTCTCGGTGTGGGGCAGCCGCTCTGGCGCTGACCACGTCCCGACGATCCGCGCGACCGCGGCCCGCTCATCGCGGCGGCCATCCCACCGGGTGAAAGTGGCACGGCCGGCGCCCACCGCCGTGCGGGGGCCGGTCGGACGACACAGACTGCGCTCATGGGTGAGGAAAAGTTCGACAAGGGTGACGAGGTCACCTGGTCCAGCCACGGGCAGACGGTGCACGGTGAGGTGGTCGAGGGGATCACCGAGGACACCGAGGCCGCAGGACGGACGGTGCGCGCTTCCGAGGACAACCCGCAGTACCGGGTGCGCAGCGACAAGAGCGGCAAGGACGCGGTGCACAAGCCCTCCGCGCTCAAGGACGACTCGTGAGCGGCGAGTTCGACGACGCGGTGAACATGACCGCGACCGAGCTGGAGCGGTGGTTGGCCACCGACGAGTCGAAGTCGGTGGGCCAGTCCGACGGCGGGGAGTCGGTCGGGCACGAGTCCGGCAGGCGCATCGTGGAACTGCTGCGCAAGAAGAAGGGCGAGCTGACCGACGACGACCAGGCACACATGCGCAAGGTGGTCGGCTACGTCCACCGCCACCTCGCGCAGCGCCCCGACGGGGACGTCGAGCACACGAGGTGGCGCTACTCCCTGATGAACTGGGGCCACGACCCCCTCAAGGACTGATCGCCCCGGTGTGCCGTCCGCGGCCACGGGTAATCCGGTCGTATGACGACCACGGCGCACGCCGCTGCCGACACCGCGCACGACAGTGCGCGACCTCGAAACCGACCGGGTGTTCGACATGACCGATGCGCGTGCGGGCTCGGTCG
This sequence comes from Actinosynnema sp. NPDC049800, assembly GCF_040656635.1. NCBI lineage: Bacteria > Bacillati > Actinomycetota > Actinomycetes > Pseudonocardiales > Pseudonocardiaceae > Actinosynnema > Actinosynnema sp. NPDC049800. Next base: position 22,868 of record NZ_JBFAMT010000020.1, read on the forward strand.
ACGCGCGGCGGGGGGCCACCAGGCCGGGTGTTCAGCCCTCGGGGCGAGTGGTCTCGTCGACGAAGTGCTCGACCAGGTCGCGCAGCTCGCGGTTCTCCCGCTGCGACCGGTCGACCAACATCGCGAACGCGTCGTCGGCGGAGACGCGGTGGACGGCCATCAGGATGCCCTTGGCCTGGTCGATGGCGGCCCGGGAGGTGAGCGCGTCGCGTAGCTGGTCGATCTGTCGGCGGGCGTGGAGGTAGCGGCGGGCGTTGCGCAGGGCGGCCTCGGCGGCGGTGGTGTAGAGCTCCAGCAGGGCGGCTTCGAGTTCGCGGTAGCCGTGCGTGTGCCGGCCGTAGAGGTTGAGCGAGCCGTGGTACACGTCGTCGATGACCAGCGGCGCGGACAGGTAGCTGCCGATGCCCAGGTCACCTGCCGCCTTGCTGAAGGCGGGCCACCGGTCGGCGGCCTCGGCCACGGCGACGCGCTGCACTCGTCGGGACTCGGCGGCTTCCAGGCAGGGGCCTTCGTCGGCCCGGTACTGGGCGTGGTCCACTTCCAGGGTGTGCCGGTCGGCCCAGGCGAGGGACTCGGGGGTGCCGTCGCGCAGCACGGTGACGCTGGCCAGGTCGGCGTCGGGGATGGCGCCGACGACCTGGCGGCAGACGCGGTCCAGTCCTCTTCCTCGTCCAACACCCGGGACAGGACAGCCCCGCCAGGGCTCCGGTGACCTCGTCGAGCCGTTGAAGGACTTCGTCCGCGCCGCCTGCTGTCGGCTCGGTCATCACCGCACCCCGTTCCCACTGCCGCTGAGCGCGGTCGTCCTGAGCGGGCTCCGACCCGCGCGGTCAAAGGGTAACTACGTCGCGACCGCGCTCACCCGAGAGGTGATCATGTCCGCCGCCGGGGCTCGCCGGCCCTCTGCCGAGCGGGCACGTGTGGCGGGGTGGTCGATGCGCAGTGGGTACTGACGCCGAGCCGGAGGGTGATCGGGTTCCGATCGGGTCGTTGAGGGCGGCCTCGGACATCGGCCGCGGCACGTGCGCCGATCGGACGGTTCGGCGGGGCGAAGATTCCGCATTCCACAGCGGATGCGAGGTCTGTGCTGTAACCTGATAAGGTCGAGGGTTCTTCGTGAGCATCGATACAGCGGTGTGTCACCTTCGTGGCACCCGGTCGTGCACGACCGCCGAAGATTCTCGCCGTAAGGCGAGGTACGGCGCATCAAATCCTCGTCCAGCAGCGTGGCCAGGAAGAACCACACCATCACCGATGGTGCGTGGTGTTGTTTCGATCCGTCGTATCTCGTCGCGTCGTGGTCGCTTAGGCCCGTCGCGGCCAGCGGGCAGTTCGCCGTGAAACTGTCCGAGACGCCACGTGGCCGCAGGTCGTAGTGCGGTGTCACGCAACCTTGGCCGGGTAATCGGTCCAGCCGCGAATTGGTGAGTCGGTGGCGAAGCCGGTCTTGAGGCGGGTCGGGCGTTGCGCTAGCGGATGCAGGTCGCGACTCGTGTCCTGGCCGTGCTTCTCACCTGCATGAATGGAGTTATCGGCAGGCACAGCGCTGTTCCGGCACCGTCGGGTCCCTTCTGCTGGGTTCCTACTACGAATCGGGCCTGGTCTACATCGGTCACGTGGGTACCGGCTTCACTGATGAAACACTGACCGGCATGCGTCGACGTTTGACCGTGCTACGGCGTTTACCTGCTCGTCCGGCAACGAGAGTCGATCCGACGCGTATACCCGCTGCTATCGGTGGTCAAACGTGGCGCGCGGCACGGTCACAAGATTGGTCACGGTCCGGGCCTGCGGTGATCCTCGGTTATCGTTGCTAGCGTGCCCACTCACACCGATCCAGAGCGTCTGGCGGCGGTCCATCGGTACCACATTTTGGACGCGCCCGCCGATGGTATTTTCGACAGCATCGCCCAAGTGGCCGCGCTGGTTTTCGGCACACCGATCGCGACCGTGACGATCGTGGACGTCGACCGCGTGTGGTTCGCGGCCTGTCACGGTCTGTCGGGCGTGACCCAGATCGGCACCGAGCCCGGCCTGTGCGCCTCAGCCGTGTTGCAGGACGAGGCGTATGTGGTGAACGACGGTGCGGTCGACCCCCGCACCCTGGACCACCCGCTGGTGCGCGGTGAGCTGGGCCTGCGCTTCTACGCCGCCGCGCCGATCATCACCGGCGACGGGCACCGGCTGGGCACGGTCAACGTGATCGACCGCGAACCCCGCGAGGTCACCGACACCCAGGTCGCGACGCTCACCGCGCTGGCCGGGATCGTCGCCGACCAGTTGGAGCTGCGCCTGGCCGCCATCCAGGCGGTGCGTGCCGAACGCGGCCTGGACGAGGCTCCCGGAGCGCACGCCACCGCGTCGGCGAAGTTGGCGGGCCAGTTGCGCCACCTCGCGGCCGGCCATCTCGACGGTGAGCACCCCCGGACGTGCCAGCTCGGCTTGTCCAACCCCTGTGACAACCCCGTCGAGGTCAAGGTCGCCGACTCGTGGGGCGACTCCGCGTGGGCCTGCATCCGACACGCCGAAGACGTCATCATCAACGAGCGGTCGACGTTCATCGCCGACCAGAAGCTCAACGGACTGGAGCGCTACCTCCGCCCCGCGAAGCGCCGAACCACCGGACCGGCGCGCACGCCCTAATACACTGACCTGTCGCACCAGCAGCCCGCACCAAGTGCTGCGTCGCGCAACTCTGATCAAGTAATGGGTCCAGCCGCGAATCAGGTGAGTCGGTGGCGAAGCCGGTCTTGGGTCGGGCTCGGGCGTTGCGCCAGCGGATGTAGGCGGCGATGGCGACGGCCTGTTCGGCGTGGGTGTGATGGTCGGTGCCGTTGAGGGCGAAGTAGCGCACGGCGGTGAACTCGGCCTCGATCCAGTTCAGCCAGGAGCTGTAGGTCGGCAGGAACACCAGCTCGACGACGTTGACGGCGGCCCAGTCGCGGACATCGGGATGACGGTGGGGCGAGAAGTTGTCCCTGACCAGGCGGAGTCGTTGGTGCGGCCACCGTGTCCGCAGGCTTCAGAGCAGTCCCAGAAGCTCGCCGCGCCGCCGGATCCGGTAGTGGATCTTCCCGGTGGTCAGGTCGAGTGCGGCGAGTATGGGCATCACGTCGTGGTGGCGGTTGTAGGTCGCCCGCAATCGGCGCGGTGACCTGACCTGACGCCATGCTTTGCGCTTGCCGGGCATCAGGTTCAGCGGTCCGAACTCGTCCACGCGGATCACCCGGCCGTCGTCGGGCGGATGGTCGTAGAGGCTCAGGATCCGGTGCATCTTCGTCAGGAAGCCCAAATCGGTGGAGCTCTTCCAGGTGGAGGTGCTATGCCAGGACACGCCGCCGGTGTGCAGGATGCGGCGCAGGGTCTCCCGGCTGATCGCCGCGACGGTGCCGCGGTCGAGCAGATTGGGCGCGCAGCTTGGACAGCGACCAGGTCGAGAACGCGGTGATGCCCCATGAGGGTGGGGGACGTCCGGGCGATCAGGCAGATCCGTTGCCGGACCTCGGCATTTCCGCTGCGCAGCGAGCTGTGGTGTGGACCGTGCCGGGGAGTGGGTGGTGTCGGGGACGACGTGGCTGTGCGGTGGGTGGTGGTCGTCGGACACTCCGGCGCCGGGTACGCGATGACGGCCGCCGGGACGTGGTGCGCGAGTCGTTCGCATCGGGGAGGGGTCGTCGGCGAGGAGTTCGACGAGGCCGTGAACATGACGGCGGCAGTCCTGCACCTCGCCCAGACGGGACGTGGCGCACGGGAAGTGGCGCTACTCGCCGATGAACTGGGCATGACTCCCCGAAGGACTGACGCCGCGGTCACGCGACCCGCGGACGGTCCGCAAGGCGGTGCGAGCGTGGGCCATTGCCCGCGGGGCGCATGGTCGTCCGGCGTCCAGGTGGGTCAGCGTGGTGCGGTGGGGAGTTCGCCGGTGTGCACGAGGTGCGTGGCGAGGTCGCGCAGTTTGATGTTGGTGCGTTGGCTGGTGCGCACGAGGACGGTGAACGCCTGGTCGGCGGTGAGCTTGTGGCGTTCCATGAGGATGCCCTTGGCCTGGCCGATCAGGTCGCGGCCCTGGACGGCCTGTGACATGTGCTCCTGCTTCAGCACGCCGGCCAGGGCGACCGCAGCGTGGGAGGCGAACAGCATGCCGACGTGCTCGGCGTCCTCGTCGAAGGCCTGCGGTTCGGGGAGTAGAGGTTGAGTGCCCCCAGGTTGTCGTCGGCGACGAACAGCCGGAACGACACCATGGCGGCCACATCGAGCTTGCGGGCCCGTTCGGTGAACGCGGGCCACCGCTGCTCGGCGTCCATGTCGGACATGGTGACCGTCTTGTGCTCGAAGAGGCCGGTCAGGCACGGTCCCTGCCCGGCGTCGTACTGGGCCTGGTCCACCTGGCCGACCACGTCACCGGTCTGGGACACGGTCCGCACCTCGCGCTTGCCGACCACCATCATGATCCCGGCGTCCCGCGCGCCGGGGATCATGTCCACGGCGGCGCGCGCGATCTCGTCCAGCGTGTCCTGGGCGTCGTCCTGGTCTTCGAGCGTGCGGGAGACCTCGGCGAGATGGACCGCCAGATCGTCGTTCCGGCGTCCGACGTCCTCGGGTGAGGCACCCGAGGCGATGTGTTCGTGCTGGTCGCGGTTGCCGGTCACGGCTGCCTCCCCGTCGTGTCGGAATCGCGCTGCACCGCCATGAGGATCCCCTTGGCCTGGTCGATGACGGCCCGGGTGGTCAACGCCTGGCCCAGCTCGGCCGCCTGCCGGCGAGCTCGCAGGTAGCGCCGGGCGTTGAGCAACGCCGCCTCGACGCTGGTCGTGTACAGCTCCAGGATCGCCGCGTCGAGTTCTCCGAACCCGTGCTCCCCGGTGCCGTAGAGGTTGAGCGAACCGGACCGCGTCTCGTCGACGTGCAGCGGAGCCGACAGGTAGGCGGTGTGCCCGATCTCTTGGCCGCCTCCGAGAACAGCGGCCACCGGTCCCGGGTCTCGGTCACCATCGCCTGCAGGACCCGGCCCGTCCGGCCGGCCTTCAGGCAGGGCCCCGTCCCGGTGCGGTACTGCGCGGAGTCCACGTCCAGCGCCGGTTGCCTGGTCGCCGCCGCGGTCTGCGGACCGTCCGGGCCCAGCACGGTCACGCTGACGGCATCCGCTCCAGGGACGGCTTGCGCCACCTGTCGGCAGACCCGGTCCAGGACGACCGGCAGCTGCTCCTCCTGTCCGAGGACCGCGGACAGCTCCGCCAAGGCGCCCGTGACCTCGTCGATCCGATGAGCCAACCCGATCGCGACCTGGTCACCGGTTCCATCCCGCTGTCCGCCCACCTCCCCAGCCTCCTCCGCCGCACCGGGCACCGCCGGCCCGTTGCATATACCACTTTTGCCCTGCGCACACCGTCGTCACACCTGCCGGAACGAACATGCGGCGATGCTCCCGCCGCGGCGCCGGACGAGCACCCCCACCGTCGAGCGGCAGCGACGGTTGGAGCGGCGACGTCCGGACGTCAGCCATCCGGCCTGTCACCCGAATGGGTGGTTTCGTCTCCCCGTGTGGGGTACTGATCCAGTGCGTCAAGAAGCCGGCGCGTTCACCCGACGGTTGGACGAAGACGGCGACGCAAGATGACATCGCAGTTCAACGACCTGCTGGTCAGGGCGCCGCGCGGCTACGCGCGGTCGGTCACCCACGAGTTGGGGATCATCCCGGAGTGCTCGTACGTGCAAGCCGAGGGGCCCGCGACCGTGTTCCTGGAACTGGACAGCAGGCTCCCGGTCTTCCCGGACCGCGAGGCGGCCATGCTGTGGGACCAGCGCAGCGGCTGGGCTGCGGCGGTGGAGACGCACAGCGGCGAGGACCTGATCGTGCAGGCGTGGTTCGGCACGGACCTCGTGCCCGGACCGCGGGCGGTCGACGCGCTGCTCCAGGGCGGCCGGCACCCCGACACCGGGTTCGGATCGCCCGGCCTGGCGCAGGCGGACCTGGCCCGTCGACTCGCGCCGTACGCCGCCGCGCCGCTGACCGCGCTGTCCCGGGCCGCCTGAGGGTGCCGGTCGACGTCGAACGCCGGCGCGCCCGACCCGCCGGGGCCGGATGCACTTTGCCGCTCCGGCCGCGGGTTCGCCGGGACCACGTCGGTCGGCACCGCGGAGACCTCGGCGGGAGGGTCGGCCTGGCGGTGGTCGGCTCGTCAATGGCGGAACGGTCGGAGTTCGAATCCGGAACGTGGAAGCGGTCGGTCGTGCCGGTGGGCCGGTATACCGCCCCTGTGAGTCGAGGATGGTCATGACGACGCTCAAACCGACCCCGATCGTCCCCCGAGAGGCCGCCCGGCCCCGTCTCAAGGGATCGGCGTTGCTGCGCCTGTTCCGCACCACCGATCACAAGATGATCGGCCTGATGTACCTGACCACGTCGTTCGGGTTCTTCCTGGTCGGCGGGCTGATGGCGTTGCTGATGCGCGGCGAGCTTGCGCGTCCGGGGCTGCAGTTCCTGTCCAACGAGCAGTACAACCAGCTGTTCACCATGCACGGCACGGTGATGCTGCTGCTGTACGCGACCCCGATCGTGTTCGGGTTCGCGAACTTCGTCCTGCCGTTGCAGACCGGCTCGCCGGACGTGGCGTTCCCCGCGGCTCAACGCGATGTCGTACTGGCTGTACCTGTTCGGCGGCCTGATCGCGGTCGGCTCGTTCCTCACGCCCGCCGGCGCGCCGGACTTCGGCTGGACCGCCTACACGCCGCTGTCCAGCGCGATCCACAGCCCCGGCGTGGGCGCCGACTTGTGGATCTCCGGCCTGGTCGTGGGCATCGCCATCCCGACCGGCATCAAGTTCTTCAACTGGATCGGCACCATGTGGAAGGGACAGCTGACGTTCGAGTCACCGATGCTGTTCAGCGTCGGCTTCCTGGTGACGTTCCTGTTCGGCGGCCTGTCCGGCATCCTGCTCGCCTCGCCGCCGATCGACTTCCACGTCCACGACACCTACTTCGTCGTGGCCCACTTCCACTACGTGCTGTTCGGCACGATCGTGTTCGCCACCTACGCGGGCATCTACTTCTGGTTCCCCAAGATGACCGGCCGGATGCTGGACGAGACGCTGGGCAAGATCCACTTCTGGACCACGTTCATCGGCTTCCACCTGACCTTCCTGGTGCACCACTGGCTGGGCAACCAGGGCATGCCGCGCCGCTACGCCGACTACCTGCAGAGCGACCAGTTCACCGGTCTCAACACCATCTCCACCATCGGTTCGTTCGTCCTGGGCGCCTCGGTCCTGCCGTTCATCTGGAACGTCTTCCGCAGCTACCGCTTCGGCGAACCGGCGGGCCGCGACGACCCGTGGGGCTTCGGCAACTCGCTGGAATGGGCCACCAGCTGCCCGCCTCCCCGGCACAACTTCACCGAACTGCCCCGCATCCGCTCCGAACGGCCCGCGTTCGAGCTGCATTACCCGCACATGGTCGAACGGATGCGCGCCGAATCCCACTACTCCGTGCTCAACCGTGACCAGGACGACACCGGCATCGACCCGACCACCGAGAAGTACCTCGCCCCGACCGACCGCGACACCGAGCACGACGGCTGATGTCGCGGGAAGGAGGACCCGGTGACCCGGTACGAACGCCGCCAACTCCGCCGGATCGAACGCCGGCTGGAGACCACCGACCCGCTCCTGGCCGGCGCGCTCTCCGGCCGGACGACCATCCCGCCACCCGCGCACCGCACCTCGACCAGGGCGTGGGCGGCGCTGCTCGGCATCGCGCTCGTGGTCGGCGGAGCGACCGTCCACCTGCCGCTGGCCTTCGCGGGCCGCCTGCTGCTCATGACCGCGGCCTGCCTGCACGTCACACGCCCACGACCGACCGCACCATAGGACTTGCCCGGCGTTCTCGGCCAAGGGTTCGCCCGTCGCGGGTGGGGAATGCCAGGGTCTATCGGACCGTGTGGACCGGTCAGGCGCTGTCCGAGTTCGGCAACGCCGTGTCACAGCTCGCGTATCCCCTCCTGGTGCTGGCCGTCACGGGATCGCCCGCGGCGGCGGGCGCCCTGGCCGCGGTGCGTGCGCTGCCGTACCTGCTGCTGGGGCTGGTCGCTGGCGCGCTGGTGGACCGGTGGGACCGCAAGCGCACGGGGGCCGCGTCACCTGCGTCGAGCACCCCCTTGAGCACCAGCGGCAGGTTCGTGTGCGCCCGGATCCACTCCAGGTCACGCCAGCTCAACGACGGGTCGAACACCGCGCTGGTGTGCCGGGCGATCACCGAGTCACCGGGCACCCGTCCGCCGACCTCGCCGTCGGTGTTCACCGGCTTGACCCACGACGGCAGCGCGAACCCGTTGCGCAGGTCCCGCAGCCGCCGCCCGAGCACCGGCACGTCGACTGTCAGCACCACCGCACGGCACCCCGCCTCCTCGGCACGGCGCAGCAGCTTCACCACCACCTCGCGGTCGCGCAGCCAGTACAGCTGGAACCACGTCGTGCCGCCCGCCGCGGCCACGTCCTCGATCGGGTCGGAGCTGAGCGTGCTCACCACGTACGGCACACCTGCCGCCGCCGCGGCAGCCGCGACCGCGCGCTCGCCACCGTCGTGGATCAGCCGCTGGTAGGCCATCGGGGCCACGGCCAGCGGCAGGGAGGACGTGACGCCGAACAGCTCGCAGCCCGTGTCACAGGCCGAGACGTCCACCAGCGCCCGCGGCACGACCGCGACCCGGTCCAACGCGGCCCGGTTCGCGGCGAGCGTGACCTCCTCGCCGCTGCCGCCCGCGATGTAGTCCCACACGTCCGGCGCGGACCGCTCGGCGGCCGACCGCTCGACGTCGGCCGTCGACCACACCTCACGCATAAGCTGCCGCCTGCATCGAGTACAGCTCGGCGTACAGGCCGTTCGCGGCCATGAGCTGGTCGTGCGAACCCTGTTCCCGCACGCGTCCGTCGGCCACCACCACGATCAGGTCGGCCATGCGCACGGTGGAGAACCGGTGCGAGACCAGCAACGTGATGGCACCGGTCCGCCGGCCGACCTCACGCGCACCGGCCGCGTACCGCTCGAACAACCGGTGCTCGGCCTGCGCGTCGAGCGCCGCGGTCGGTTCGTCGAGGACCAGCAGCAACGGGTCGCGACGCATCATCGCCCGGCCGAGCGCGAGCTTCTGCCACTGCCCGCCGGACAGCTCCACGCCGTCGGCGTAGGTCTTGCCGAGCTGGGTCTCGACACCGTCCTCGAGGCGGTCCAGGACGTCCTCGGCGCGTGCGCGGCGCAGGGCGTCGTGCACGGCGTCGGCCGACTCGATCTCGGCCAGCTCGCCGACACCGACGTTCTCGCGGGCGAGCAGCTCGAACCGGGCGAAGTCCTGGAACCCGGTGGCGACGCGGGCACGCCACCCGTCCACGGGAAAGCGGGCGAAGTCCGTGCCGTCCAACGAGATCGTGCCCGTGGTGACCGGGTAGAACCGGCACAGCAGCTTGATCAGGGTGGTCTTCCCGGCGCCGTTCTCACCGACGAACGCGACCGTGCCGCCGGCGGGCAGGGTGAGGTCGACGTCGGCGATGACCGGCCGGTCGGTGCCCGGGTAGGTGAACGACACACCACGCACCTCGATGCCCTCGCGGATGCGTCGGGGCACGTCCCGGTCGGGCGGGGGAGGTGCCTGGCTCGCGACTAGCGCGCGGACCCAGCGCACGTTGCCCATGACCCGCCCGGTGCGCTGCATCTCCTGCAACGTGGCGACGGACGAGGTCACCTGCTGGTTCACCTGGGACGCCAAGGTCAGCACGAGCAGGACGTCGCCCACGCCGCGGCGACCGGCCACCGCGTCCCGCAGCACGAGCAGCGTGCCCAGCACGTAGGCCACCGCGAAGAACAGCTCGCCGCTGGTGCGCAGCACCACGGCCCGGCGCTCACCGCGCCACAGCTGTGCCGACGCCTCGTCCCAGGCCCGGCGCTGGCGCGAGCGCAGCTCCGACTGCAGCCCGCTGACGCGCAGCTCCTTGGCCGAGGCCGCGTTCGCGACGAGTTCGAACAGGTGCTTGGCGTGCCGGGACGGCGGTGCCGAACGCTCGCGTGCGGCGTTGACGATCGACTCCGCCCGCCGCCCGAGCAGCAGCGGCGGCACGGCGGCCAGCGGCAGCAGCAACAGCAGCGGGTTGAGCCGTGCCAGCAGGATCGCGGTGATCGAGATCGCCACCAGCAGGCCGAGGCTGTTCAGCAGGCCCTCCATCGAGCCCCACCCGGCCCGGTGCAGTTCCTGGCGCAGCAGCTGGATCTTGTCGGCGTACTCGGGCCGCTCGTGGTGCTCCAACCCGGCCGAGCCGTTGGTCATCTCGATCAGCTCGCGCTCCAGGCGCGGCACGGCGCGGTCGCCCAGCTCGAAGTAGAAGATGTGGGCGAAGTGCCCGGCGGTGAGCGCGGCGATCACCGCGACCACGACCAGCACCGCCGCCACGGTCGCACCCCGGACGTCGCCGGCCAGCGCCGAGTCGGTGAGCGCGGCCAGGGCGGGCGCGGCCAGCGGCATCGCCGACGCCTGGGCGATCATGAGCACGACGGCGAGCACCAACCGGTACCGGCTCTCCTGCCAGGCGATGAGGAACAGCTCCCAGCCACCGCGGACGACCTCGATCACCGGCTGACCCCCTCCACCACGGCGTCCGCCGCCGCGCCGTCGACCGCCGGGTACCCGGTGGCCGTGTCACCGTCCGGCACGTCGTCGGCTTCCGAGTCGTCCAGGCCGTGCGCGAACCGCTTCGCCTGCAAGGTGAACAGGCGCGCGTAGTGGCCGCCCGCCGCGATCAGCTCGTCGTGCGTGCCGCGCTCGACCACGTGCCCGCCGTCCACCACCACGATGTGGTCGGCCCGCCGGACGCTGGAGAACCGGTGCGAGATCAGCAGCGAGGTCACCCCGCGCGTCAGCTCCACGAACCGGTCGAAGAACGCCACCTCGGCGCGGACGTCCAGCGCCGAGGTGGGCTCGTCCAGCACCAGGACCGTGGCACCCGCATCCAAGGCGTAGAGCGCACGGGCGATGGCGATCCGCTGCCACTGCCCGCCGGACAGGTCCGTCCCGCCCGGGTAGGCCCGCGAGAGCGGCGTGTCCAGGCCGTCGGGCAGGGCGAGCAGTGCTTCGGCGATCCCGGCGCGTTCGGCGGCGCGCAGCACCACCGCGCGGTCGACCGGGACGTGCGCCGCGCCCAGCGCGATGTTCTCCGCCGCGGTCAGCTCGTAGCGCACGAAGTCCTGGAAGATCACGCCGATCTGACGCCGCCAGAGCACCGGGTCGAACTCCGCGATGTCCACGCCGTCCGCGCGCACCGCACCCGATGTCGGCTCGTACAGCCGCGCGAGCAGCTTCACCAGCGTGGTCTTGCCCGCGCCGTTGACGCCAACCACGGCCGTGCACCGCCCGGCGGGCAGGTCCAGCTCGATGCCGTCGAGCACGGTGCGGTCCGAACCGGGGTAGTGGAAGCCGACGCGGTCGAACCTGAGCGACGCGGCCGGCGTGCCCGGCGGCACCTGCGCCCGACCCGGCGGGGGCTGACCGTCGTCCAACTCGTCCAGCCGGTCGCGCAACCGTTGCAGGGCCGTCAGCGACAGCATCGCGAACTGGGTGCTGGTGTCCGCCTCGGCGTAGTAGCCGCCCAGCGAGATCGCCAGCACCACCGCCTGCACCCCGAGCGCCAACGCGGTCAGGCCCACCCGCCCGGTCGCGGCGAGCTGGGCGGCGTACACCATCGCGCCACCCGCCGCCAACAGGCCCAGCGCCGTCAGCAGCAGGTACGGGGTCAGGTAGACGCGGCGGCGCGCACGTTCGAAGGTGTTGCGCACGGTCTCCCACACGGCCGCGTAGCGATCCGCGAGCCAGCCGGTGAGGCCGAACACCCGGATCTCCTTCGCCGCCACGTCGGTCATCGTGAGCTCGTGCAGGTAACCGATCTCGCGCATCCTGCCGATGAGGTCGCGCCCCACCCGCGAGTACTTGCGCAGCCCGCCGCGCTGGCCGTAGCGGAACGCCAGCACCGCCGCACCGACCCCGAGCCCCGCGGGCCAACCGATCGTCAGCCCGATGGCCACCACCAGCGCCACCAGCCGGGTGTAGCGGGCGATCAGCGCCACCAGGCCGAAACACGCCTGCCCCGGTGTGCCCCAGTCGCGCTCGAAAGCGCGCACGGCCTCGTTCAGCTCGTCCAGCGTGCGCTGGTCCTCCAACGGTCCGGTGCCGACCGGCCGCAGCATCAACGCCATCGCGTCGTCCCGCAGCGCGCTGTCCACCCGTCGCCGCAACTGCTGGCCCAGGGCGTTGCCCACGGGGGTGAGGATCTGGGTGAGCAGGAACGCGCCGGCGGCGAGCAGGAAGATCGAGGTCAGCCGGTCCCAGGCCGCGCTGCCGACCCCGCCGCCGACCGCGGCGGGCACCTCGCCGAGCATCACGCTCGTCGCGACCACGAAGGCCACCGGCAACAGGCCCAACACGAAGTGGAGCACGGCCAGGAACACGACCAGCCCCACACCACCGGACGGCAACAGCCTCGCGATCCGCAACCGCGGCCGCACCGCCTCGTCCACCCAGTTCGCCCACGTGACGCGCAACCCGGCCGTCGCGGGAGGTGTTCCGGTCGTCATGGCGCTCCCGCGGATCCTCTGGTGGTGCGGTTCGTCGACCAACCGCTCGTCGAATCGGCCGCAGGTGCATTGCCGCGTTTTCTCACGTCGTACGGGCACCGATCCTCAACCGGCTGCCAGGAGTCCCCGGGGCATACAAGCACAGGGGTGCGAGCACCTCCAAGGAAGTGATTTCGTGGATCCGCACGGTCTTCTCGCGCACCTCACCGGATGTTGCTCCGGTCGGTCCAGCGGCTCGTTGACTACGGTGATCCGGATGGCGTCTCGTGTGTCCGGTGGAAGTCGCGCGGTTATGGGGAACTTTTGGCCGGCAAGGACGATGTCCCGGGCGGTGAGTTGAACGAGGGCTGTCGTCGGTGCGCGCCGCCGGATGTGCCGTCGCCGTAGTCGTTGTCACCGGCGACGGTGTCCAACGGCTCGGCTCTGCCTGCGTTGACCTGGCGCTGCGACGAGCTGATCGCCACCGGGCAGCTGCTGGAGACGACGAGCATCGACAACGTCGCACTCGTCGGCGGATCGCCGAGCTCGATGCCGAGATGGCGTCCAACGGCGTGCTACCGAGTTGCCCGAGGAGGCCGGGGACCCCAACGTGGTCCGAGGCCACCGAAAGTGCGCCCGAGCCATTCGTTCCACAGTCCCGTCAGGCGTAGTCGGGCAGCGTGCGGGCCACGTCGTGCGGTGACGGCATGGTGGCCACTTCGGCGGCGACGGCCCGGGTCGCGCCGAGCACGACGTCGTCGGTGAGCAGTCGTTTCGCCTTGGCCGTGAACACCTCGGCGGTCACGTCCGCGCCGAGCACGCGGTCGCCGAGCCCGGCCTCGGTCACCATGTCGGCGTTGTTGAACTGGTCCGCCGCCTGCGGTATGACCAGTTGCGGCACGCCCGCGCCCAGCGTGCCCATGGTCGTGCCGGACCCGCCATGGTGCACCACGAGGTCGACGTGCGGCAGCAGGTCGGCCTGCGGGACCCACGGGAGCACCACGACGTTGTCCGGCAGTTCGCCGAGCGCGTCCGGTTCCACCGTCGGTCCGGTCGCCACGAGCACCTTCACGTCCAACGCGGCCAGACCCTCCACAGCGGTGCGCAGCACCTCCACGACGCCGAAGGCCGTGCCCAGCGTCAGGTACACCAGGGTTTCGCGGTGTTCGAGCACCCACGAAGGCAGCTCGCCGGGCTCGGTGAACGGCACCGGCCGCAGTGGGGTTCGGTGCACCGACGAGGTCAGGAACGCCGGGTTCTGCAACGACGGTGGGCAGACGTCGAGGTACGGGTGGCCGAGCACCAGGGGATCGCTCCGCGGGATCTCGACGCCCAACTCCGCGCCGAGGTCGGTGAGGTGGGCGAGCGCGGCCTCGGCGAAGTCGGGCTCCTGCCACATCCGGCCGAACGAGTGGCACAGCGCGGGTACGCCCGCGACGTCGGCGGCGAGGCCCGCGCCCGGGTTGCCGAACTCGTGCACGACCAGGTTCGGCTTGCGGTCGGCGATGACCGGCGCGAGTTCGGTGGCGAAGCGGCGCGGCATCACCGAGGCGAAGGTGTACGCGACCCGCTCGGTGACGTCCTCCGGCCTCCTCGGCCGGGCGTCACTGGTCGCGATGGCGAACGCCTCAGGCACCTCGATGCCGCCGACGATGTGCTCGATGCCGCGCGCGGTGAGGGTGTTGGCGAACGCGGCGCCGGTGAAGTAGTCGACGTCGTGGCCCAGCTCCCTCGCGGCGATCGCGAGCGGCAACAGGGGGTAGGTGTGCCCGTAATGGCCGAGGCTGGAGAAGAGGATCCGCACGGTACGAGGGTAACCGGGCGATGTCCGGCAGCGGGTGAACCTGTCCGTGTCCGGGACCTTCCCGCATACGGCCCTGAACCTGCGATTCGACGCCCGTCGGTCCCACACTGATCACGCAGCCATTGGTCGGAGATCCTTCTGTCGCAAGAAGATCTCCAACCAAGGGCTGTACCTATGATCAACCAGGGTGCCGAACGATCCCCGATCCTCGGGTCCGGCGAACCCGAGCAGGGTGTCGTCGGCATAGCGGACGTACGGCAACCGCCGGAAGCCCGTCTGCCGATGATTCCGGATCGAGCGGATGCCCGACCACGTGCACCGAACCTGGCATGTCGACGAACATCCGCACATGCCGAAGGGCGTGCAGCCGAACGTGCCGCCAAGCCGTAGTGGCGGGACGAAGTCTTCTCCCGGCCTGGTCGCGGAAGGGCTACGGTCGTTGCGCGACCAGGCGAGCGCGGACGGATGGGATGAGGTGCGGGGGAGTGGTCACCGGTGGCTTCTCGTCGAGAGGGCTGGCTCGGGTGCGAGAGCTGCTGGAGCGCCAAGTCGAGTCCGGCTTCGTGCCCGGTGCGGTGGCGGTTCTCGGCCGCCACGGCGAGGTGCACGTCGAAGCGGCGGGCACCATCGCCTTCGAGGGCGAGGGCGCGGGGACGCCGATGGCGGCCGACACGATCTGCCGCACGGCCTCGATGACCAAGCCGATGGTCGCCGCGTGCGCGATGACACTCGTGGACGACGGCACCCTGCGCCTGGATGAGCCGGTTGACGACCTGCTCCCGGAGCTGGCGGACATGACCGTGCTCGCCGATTTCCACGGGCCGCTGGACGACACCGTCGCGGCGCAACGCCCGATCACGCTGTGGGATCTGCTGTCGTTCACCTGCGGCATCGGCATGATCCCGACCAGACCGGGAAGGGTACCGATCGTCGACGCGCTGAACGCACTCGACTACACGTCGCCGGACGAGTGGATGCGAGGGCTGGGCGCGCTTCCGCTCGCCTACCAACCGGGTGAGCGCTGGATGTACGACACCGCCTCCAACGTGATCGGCGTGCTCATCGCCAGGGCCACCGGCATGTCCTTCGGAGACGCCCTCCGCGAGCGGATCTGCGATCCGCTCGGGATGAAGGACACCGCCTTCAGCGTGCGCGGCGAGGACATCGGCCGGTTCGCGACGGCGTACCAACGTGCCAGTGCGGTCACCGGCGGGCAGGTCGTGGACGACGGCCCCGACGGGCAGTGGAGCCGGCCGCCGACGTTCGAATCAGGTGCCGCCGGACTGGTCTCGACCGCCCAGGACTACTTCGCCTTCGCTTCGGCTCTGTTGGCCGGCGGCTCCCACGGCGGCAGGAGGGTGCTCTCCCGACCGTCGGTCACGCTGATGACCACCGACCAGCTCACCTCGGAGCAGCGGGCCGGCTCCGGGTTCCACCCGGGGTTCTTCGACGAGATGGGTTGGGGTCTCGGGATGTCGGTCCGGTCCCACCGCAGCCCGTTCGGCCAGTCGGTCGGCAGCTACGGGTGGTGCGGCTTCTACGGCACCGCCTGGTACAACGATCCTGAGCAGGACATGACGGCGATCTTCTTCATGCAGCGAGCGCACACTGGTGACCAGAGGTTGCCGATGTGGCACGACCTCTGGACCGCTGTCTACCAGGCGATCGAGAACTGACTGCGGGGGTACTGCCTCACCTGGTGTCGGTACTCGGTGGCGGCCACAGCCCGGTGGCAACCCGCGCCGCACGAGGCCGAACCGCCGTAGTCCAGGATCTTCGGCGGGCCGTACGGCCCGCCGAACTCGCCGCTCGACCACCCGAACGGCCCGCAGGCCCAGTCCGAACCGCGGCAGAACCGCCAAGCGGATCGCTCCACGTCGCGCATGACGCCATTGCCGTGCTGGGCTTCGGAGTGGTCAACGCCCGGTGCCGGTGGTGAGGGGTGGCGGCCACGCGGCGGGGTCCGACGCGTCGGACGGGGCGGTGGGGCACAGGACGTAGTGGCGTGGGGCGATGGCGTTGAGACGGCCGGGTAGTGCGGCCAGGCAACGGGCATGGGCCTGTTCGGGTGTCCGCACGGCGTCGGTCGCGGTCAGGTAGGCGACCAGGTCGCGGCCGTCGACCGAGCCGAAGACGCGGGCCGTCGAAGGCGCCAGGGCTTCGTCCAGCAGTTGTTGCACCTCGGCGAGGTCGACCCAGCACGAGTCGACCAGCACCCAGTTCGAGGTGCGGGTGACGGGGTCCAGGCCGATGACCTCGCGGGTGCGCGAGGCGTCGAGGTCACCCACGGCCGCACCGACCAGCAGGCGCTCGACGGCCAGCAACAACGACTCTACCTCGGCCCGGGGCACCAGTCCGGTGTCCGCGCACCACAGGTCGAGCAGGACCCGGCCGTCCACCTCGTGCAGGTTCAACCGCACCGGCGTCGCGTCGTAGGGCAACGGACGCCACCGCAGCGCCGTCCGCCGCAGCGCGGCGGTGATCTCATCCGGCCGGTGCCGGAGGCCCGCAGTGACCCCGGACCACGACTCGGGCACGAGGCTGTTGAACAACGGGTCGTAGAGGAAGTGCACACCCCGCTCGTATTGGATCCGCTCGTCCGACGCGCCGCGCTCGACGCCGTCGTACCTGGCGTGCCTGCTCGCCTCCAGCACCGCGGTCCACGTGTGCTTGACCAGTGCGTCGAAGCTCCGGTCGCCGACCTCGACGGCGACGAGGTTGCCCTGCGCCAGGGGACCGACGAAGTCGACCAGGTGGCGGTCGAAGCGGTTGCTCGACAGCGACGGGAACACCAGCTCCCGGTAGCCGGTGCGCCGTGCCAGCACCGCGCACGTCGCGGCGAGCACGACGGAGGACCGGCTGGACCGGGTGCGTGCCGCCACCTGTCGCACCGCCATCGCGGCGGCCGGCGACGACAGCTCCACCGCCAGCGACTCGCCGGACCGCGTGGCCCCCGGCAGCGCGAGCAGGCAGCGGGGTTGCCGCCGCGCCAGCTCCCGCACGTAGTCGTTCGCCGCACGGGTCCGACGCCGCTCGGCGGGTGTCGCCTCCAGCTCGGCCTGGTCCAGCGGCTGGTGGCGGGGCTCGCCCACCTGCCGGAGGTCCGGGTGCGCGAGCATCTCGGTGAACTCGCGCTTGAGCACCTCGATGGCGCCGAAGTCGACGGCCAGGTGAGAGAACCCCGCGACGCAGGCGATGACCGTGCCCTGCTCGTCGGTGGCCACCGCCATCCGCAGCGTGGTGGCCGCCGTGTCGCGCCGTTCCCCCAACCACACGAGCAGCCTCCCGGCCACCGCCGAGCGGTCGCGAGGCCCCCACGGACCCCCGTCGAGGGCGCACACGTGGAGCGTGAACGTGCTCGTCGCCGCGACCACCTGACGGGGGTGCTCGCCCCGGACGTAGGTGGTCCGCAGGGATTCGTGCCTGGCCACCAGCACGGCGGCCGTCTCGACCACGTCGTCCACGGACCTGCCGTCGAGCACGGGCAGTTCGACGCGCAGGACCGCGTTGGGGTGGTCGGCGTCGCGCCCCAACCACTGCAGGATGTTGAGCTGGCCGAGGGTGACGGGTCCCTCGCCCGCGCGCGATCCCTCGGAGCTGACCTGGATGGCGTCGACGGGCGTGAGCCGCACGCGCCGCCTGCGCTGACCGGTGTCGATCGAGGTGCTCATCCCGATCAGCCGATCAACCCGCGCAGCGCGCCGGCCACGTCATGCGGCGTGTGCTCGCGCGTCACCGCCGATGGCCAGTCCACGAACGCCGGCCGGTCTCCCGACGGGCTGAGGAAGACGTCGAGCGGACCGGAGTACGGCCGGGGTTCCCAGTCGCGGACGGCGACCTCGTTCGCCTGCCACACGCGCGCCGAACGCCGGACGAACTCGGGGGTCGCGTCCGACGGCACGAGGTCGAGTTCCTTCCACCGGTCCAGGACCGCGACCAGGTCATCGGGCGGCTGGTCGAACCGGGGTCCGATGTCCAGGAGCTCGGCGTCGACCAGGACCAGCAGCCGAACCTCGGCGCCGTCCTCGGTGAGCCGGGCGGCCATCTCGTGGGCGACCGCCGCACCGGTAGAACAGCCGCCGAGCAGGTAGGGGCCGGTCGGCCACGCCGCGCGGACGGCTTCGACGTAGGTCTGCGCCAGGGAACCTGCAGAGGCGACCGGGTCGACTTCGGAGTAGAGCCCGGCCGCCTGGAGCCCGAACACGGTGAACTCCTCGCCCAGCGCCTGAGCGAGCCCGGCGTACGGGCCGACCTGCCCGTTGGCCGGGTGGACCAGGAACAACGGGGGAGCGGTCCCGTCGCCGCGCTGGATCTCCACCAGCGGGTCGGACAGCTGCCCGTTGTGGTCGCGCAGCCGGGCGGCGAGGCCTTCCACGGTGGGGTGCTCGGTCATCACGTTCAGGGGCAGCTGGACGCCCAGTTCCTCGAACACGGCGTTGACGACCCGCGCCGCGTCCAGGGAGTTGCCGCCCAGCTCGAAGAAGTTCTCCCGGATGCCGACGGCGAACCCGATGACCTCCTGCCACTGCCGGGCCAGCCACAGCTCCACCGGGTCGCGGGGGTGCCGGTAACCGGTGTCGAGCACGTCGTCCACGGTCGGGTTCATGGTGTGGGTGCACCGCCTTCGTGATCGGCGGCGAGCCGCCAGCGCTGGATCTTCCCGGCCGCCGAGCGGGGGAGTCGGTCGACGAACGCGAAGTGCTTGGGAATCTTGTAGCCGGCCAGGCGCCGGCCGCAGTGCGCGGCGAGTTCGGCCTTGCGGACGCTCACCTCGGGTAGCAGCACCACCTGCACGCCGACCACCGACCCAAGGGTCCCGTGCGGCACGGCCAGCGCGACGGCGTCCACCACCGCGGGGTGGGCCAGCAACGCGGCCTCGACCTCGTTCGGGTCGACCTTCTCACCACCGACGTTGATCGTGCCGTGGTCGCGGGGTTCGAGGTAGAGGTAGCCGTCGCGGTCGAGTCTGCCGCGGTCGCCCACCGTGGCGAACCCGTCCGGGGTGGTGCGGACGACCTGGTCGTTGACGTAGTCGGACCGGCCCACCCGCAGTGGGGTGCGCATGAACACGGTGCCGGCCTCGCCCGGCGCGACGGGCCTGCCGTCGTCGTCCAGGACGCGGAGCTGGGTCAGCACACCGCGCCCGACGGTGCCGGGCCGGGCCAGCCACTCGTCGCCGCGGGCCAGCGTCACGCCGATGCCCTCGGTCGCGCCGTACAGCTCGAAGACCCGCTCGGGGCCGAGCAGGTCGATC
Source organism: Actinosynnema sp. NPDC049800 (assembly GCF_040656635.1). Taxonomy (NCBI): domain Bacteria; kingdom Bacillati; phylum Actinomycetota; class Actinomycetes; order Pseudonocardiales; family Pseudonocardiaceae; genus Actinosynnema; species Actinosynnema sp. NPDC049800. The sequence goes on from NZ_JBFAMT010000020.1 coordinate 42,514, forward strand.
CACCCGCGCTTGGTCTCCGCGTCGCAGGCGGCCGCGGTGTGCAGGAGCGCGCGCACGCTGGTGAAGGCCGCCGGGTCCGCGTCGGCGAGCATCAGGATCTCGCGCATGTGCGTCGGCGTCAGCTGCACCCACTCGATGCGGCGCTGCCGCACCAGGTCGACGGTCCACTGCGCAGCGAAGAACGGTTGCAGCACAACGGTGTTCAGGTCCAGCAGCGCGTCCACGAACACGGTGAACGGCGCCGCGTGGTACAGCGGACCGACGATGAGCTGCCGCTGGCCGGTCCGCCAACCGGTCTGCCGGATCACCAGCGACGGCGTCCGCGCGGGGTCGTAGCGCAACGGCCCCGGTCGCGCCGAGACCTTCGGCACGCCCGTGCTCGCGCCGGTCGCCAGCAGGTAGGCCGCGGCGCCGTCCCGGGTTGACGGCGGCGTGGCCGACACGATCGGCGGCCCCGGCCGGTTCCAGGCGTCCATCAGGTGGACGTGCCCGTACCGGCGGCCGATCAGTCCGAACAGGACGTCCCGCTCGGCCGCGGGGGTGGCCGGGTTCAGCGCGAAGACGGGCACCTCGGCCGCGAGCGCCGCCGCGATGCCGGTCGCGGCGGCCAGGGTGTTGGCCGCCTCCACGACGACGCACGACGGCACGTCCGGGTCGAGCGCCGCCCGCAGCGCGGCCACCGCGTCGTCAACCGACCCGGCGAGTTCCCCCCACGACATGGTCTGCTCGGCCAGGTCGGCGTCGAACCCGATCAGGGCCGTCCGACCGGGTTCGGCGCGGGCGATGTCGGCGATCCGCCGGTGCACGGAGAGGGTCATCGCTACCGCAAAACCTCGGCCAGCCGCCGGACGTTGGACGCGCTCATGAACTCGTACACGTCCAACGGCCGGTCGAACTCCGCTTCGAGCGCGGCGATGATGCCGAGCGCGGACAGCGAGTCGCCGCCCAGCTCCAGGAAGTCGTCGGTCGCGCCGACCGGCCGCACGTCCATCTGCGCCGACCAGATCTCCGCGACCCGCCGCTCGACGTCGTCGCGCGGATCCTCGAACAGGGTGCACCGGCCGTCGGCGACGGCCGCCGCCAACTGCCCGGCGTCCACCGCGCCGTCCATCATCGGGACCTGGTCCACGACGAACACACCGTTGAGCCCGCAGTCCTCGCCCAGCTGTCGGTGCACGTGGTTGCGGAGCACCGGCCCGCTCAGGTACTCGGTCAGCTCGACCGCGGCGACCGTGACGTCACGGCCGTCGTGGCGCACGACGGCGACCTCGGCCCGGCTGACGCCGGGGTGCGCGGACAGGACGTCGGCTATCTCGGCCACGTTCACCACGGGCGCTCTCCTATCAGCAGTTCGGCGACGAGGTCGTGCACCGCGGGCTCGCGCAGCAGGTCGGCGTGGTCGAAGTCCAGCGGGAGGCGTCGGACGTCGTCCACGGGCGGCTCGTGGTCCTTCGAGGACACGAACAACGGCGTCCCGGAGCGCGTGTCGAACCGGCCCTGGGCGGCCAGCAGCATGTAGTCGACGTAAGCGGTGAACCCGCCGGTGAGCTGCTGCCGGAAGAACTGGTTGAGCGACAGCCGGGCGGCGACCTCGCCCATCAACGCGTCGTACCGGTCGACCAGGGCCGCGGCGATGCGGGGCAGGTCGTCCGGGTGCGCCTCGACCAGCCCGTCCGCCAAGGCACGAGCGTCGTCCAGCTCCTCGGCGGTCAGGTGGTCCGCGGAGGTCTCGATGGTGGACGTGAACTGGTCGCCGAACGAACCGGCCGTGGTCGCCGCGGCGTCGAAGAGCAGGGTCACCGGCGCGGGCGCCGACTCGGCGACGGCATCGGCGACGCAGGTGGCCAGCGACGACCCGGCGCAGTACCCCAGCACCGCGCGCACCGGGCGGCCGGTCGCCGCCACGTCTGCCACCCAGCGGTCGACGCACGCGTCGAGCGACCCCGAGCCCGGCTGGGCGATGTGCAGGAAGCAGGCGTCCACCGGGACACCGGACGCCAGGTCCGCGAACCCCGCCGCGGCCCGTCCGCCAGGGAAGTCGAGGCACAGCACGAGGTCCGGGCCGCGATCGGACAGCTGTCGCCAGTGCGTCAGTTCCACTACCCGACCTCCCGGGCGTCCACGGCCGCCGCCAGCGCCGGGTAGTCGACCTTGCCGCCGGGGGTCCGCGGCAGGCGGTCGACGTGGCGGACCGCCACGTGCCGGCTCGGCACCCCCAGCGCCTCGGCGAGGTGCCGCCGCTGCTGCTCGTGCACATCCGGGTCGCCCGCGCCGAACAGGTACACCACGTCGTCGTCGGAGACCACGGCGGACGGGTGGTCGGACCGCTCGACCATCCGCTCCAGGTCGTCCAGGCTCGTGCGGACACCGAGCACCTTGACGATCCGCTTGGTGCGGCCGGTGAGGTAGAGGTAGCCGTCGCGCAGGTATCCGAGGTCGCCCGTGTCCAGGACGTCCACCTCGGCCCCTCGGCCGAGGTCGTCGCGACCGGTCGCGTAGCCGAGCATCACGCCCGGACCGCGGTAGTGCACGGCGCCCTCGCCGGGTGCGGCCCGGCCGTGTGCTTCGACGGGCGCGATGGTGACGACGCCGCCGGGCACCGCCGTCCCGACCGAGCCGAGGCGGTCGGGGAGGGCGGCCGGGTCAAGGCACGTGATCCGCGAGGTGGCCTCGGTCTGGCCGTACATGGGGAAGAACCGGCCCTGCCGCCGCTGCATCATCCGCACCAGCCGCATCGTCAGCTCGTCGCCGAGGCGTGCGCCCGCTTGGGTCATCGTGCGGATCTCGGTGCGTTCCAACAAGTTCACGTGCGCCGGTCCGAACGCCGCGTAGGTCGTCGGCACGGCGGCGAATGAGGTGGCACCCGCCCTCGTCACGTGGTCCCACAGCGCCAACGACAACGGCGACCGGTCGGTCAGCACGATGCTCGCCCCCGCGCTCAGGTGGCTGTTCACCACCGATAAGCCATAGGCATGGGTGATCGGCAACGTGGTCGGCGCCCGTTCGGCGGACGTGACGCCCAACGCGCGGACGATGGCGTCGGCGTTCTCGGCCATCGCGTCGTACGACAGCCGCACCGCTTTGGGGCTCCCCGTCGTACCGGAGGTCGACAGCAGCAGCGCCGTGTCCGGGAAGATGCCACCCGCCGGTCGCGCCGAACGCCTGCGGAAGACGTGCGATCCTCCCACCTCGCCGACGGGCACGTAGCCACGGGCAGCCAGGTCCGACCCGCCGCCGGGCTCCGGCACGACGAATTCCGGGTGGTACTTCGAAAGTATTTCGGAGGAGGTGGGAAGGAATGCGACCGTGTGGCCGAGCCGCAGCGCGGCCAGGTAGGTCAACAGGGTGGGCAGGTCACGATCCCCCGCGCACAGCACCAACGCCTTGGTGTCGTGGCGCAGTGATCTCTCGGCCTCGCCGACGAGCGCGGCCAAGTCGCCGTACGACAGCGTCTTCCCGCCGACGAGGTGGACAGCAGGGGACCCCGGCGGCGCCTCTCCGAGCGTCACGAGATCCAGTATCGCCGAGGGCATGGCGCACATTCTGAGGCTGTTCCGAACCGCGGTCCATAGCCCATATTCGGGTACGGGCTCGTGCTTGACGGCCAAGACCCCCGTGGGGCAGATTCCCGTTGACCTCCCGGAGAGGGGAAGTGCCGCCATGAATTCGGAGATCCGCCAGTTCCTTTTCGACTCGTTGACGATCATGAAGTACAGCACCGCCGACATGGACGACGACACGGTGCTCGGCCCGGCAGGCGCCGACCTCGAGTCGCTGGCCCTGGCCGAGCTCTCGCTGCGGGTGGAGGACCACTTCGGCGTCCGGTTCGACGAGGACGAGGCCGAGCGGTTCGCCGCCATGACGGTCGGCGAGTTCTGCGCCGAGGTGGCCCGGCGCGCGCAGACCGCAACGGCGACGTGAGCGCGAGCGTCGCCGTGACGGGGATCGGGCTGGTCAGTCCGGTCGGCGCGGCGGTCGAGGAGGTCTTCGAGGCGGTGTGCTCCGGTCGGTCCGCGATCGTGCGCCCGCCGGAGGACCACCCGCTGCACGGCGTGCTCGACGCGGCCGCGATCGGACCGGCCATCGACCCGGAAAGCGTTCTGCCGCCGAAGGAATCGCGCGTCGTGGACCGCTCGATCGTGATGGCCGTGCGGGCCGCGGACGACGCCCTGGCCGACGCCGGGATCGAGATCGGCCGCGACGTCGACCCGTACCGCGTCGCGGTGGTGCTCTCCGGGGTCGGCGGGCTCGCGACGCTCGCGGAACAAGCCGTGGAGCGGTCCCGGCGCGGTCGGCTGGGCGTGAGCCCGTTGCTGCTGCCCGGCGTGCTGCCCAACATGGCCGCGGCGCGGGTCGCCATCAAGTTCGGCATCCGGGGGTACACGTCGTCCTCCGGCACGGCGTGCGCCGCCGGTGGGCAGTCCATCGGCGAGGCGATGCGCATCCTCCGGGCGGGCGAAGCGGACGTGGTGGTGTGCGGGTGCACCGAGGCACCGCTGTTCCCGACGTTCGCCGACGCCTTCGGCAACGCGCTCGCCCTCGCCCGCGGTTGGCCCGACCCGACCACCGCGAGCCGCCCGTTCGACCGGCGCCGCAACGGTTTCGTGCTCGGTGAGGGCGCCGGCGTGCTCGTGCTGGAGCGGTCCGACTTCGCGCGGGCGCGCGGCGCGGCAGTGCACGCCGAGGTGCTCGGCTGGGGTGCGACGAGCGACGCGCACCACCCGACCACGCCCCGGCCCGACGGCTCCAGCGCGGCGCAGAGCATGCGGATCGCACTTCGGGATGCCGGACTGTCCACAGGCGACATCGACTACCTCAACGCGCACGGCACGGGCACGAAGGCGGGTGACTCCGCCGAGGCGGCGGCGATCCGCGGCGTGTACGGCGACGCCATGCCGCCGGTCAGCTCGACCAAGGGTGTCACCGGGCACATGCTCGGCGCGTCGGGTGTGGTCGAAGCGGCGATCGGCATCGTCGCCATGCGCAAAGGGCTGCTCCCACCGACCCACAACCTGGACGATCCCGACCCGGCCTGCGACCTCAACCACGTCCGCGGTGAGGCGCTGCCCGCCGCGGTGGGCGCGGTCATGTCCAACTCGTTCGGCTTCGGTGGCCACAACGTGAGCGTGATCTTCGGGAGAGCCGATGGGTAAACGGATCGTCCACGACCTGGTGCCCGTGCCGTTCTCCGGGCCCGGAGCGGGAACCGCGCCGCTGACCTGGGGGCAGAAGACCATCCTCCACGACATGCGCACCAGCGACTGGACCTACAACATCTGCGGTGCGCACCACCTGCCGGAGGGCCTCACCGTCGCCGACGTCGCCGATCGCCTGAGCCGGCTGATGAGCAAGCACCCCGCGCTGCGGACGCGGTTCGGCACCGACGACGAGGGCAAGCCGTGCCAGGTGGTGCACGGGTCGGGCGAGATCGACCTGGAAGTCATGACCTTCGCCGACCACCTCGACCGCACCGATGCCGTCGACCACGGCAACAGGCTGTGGCTCAAGTGGATGGCGGCCCCGCTGGAAGAGCACACCCCGTGGCCGCTGCGCATGGGCGTGATGCAGTACCGGGGCGAAGCGGTGTACCTGGTGCTCACCCTCGGCCACATGGTCGTGGACGGCGTGGGCGGGTTGCTGCTCATGACCGACCTCGACCTCGGCGAGCTGGTCGGCCGCCCGCTGGACCCGGACGCGGTGCGGCTCGCCGACCTCGCCCGTCGGGAGGCGACGCCGGAGTTGCGGCGGGTCAGCGACCGGGCGATGCGCTACTGGGAGGGCCACCTCCGTTCCCTGCCACCGCTGACGTTCGGCGGGTCGGGTGCGCCGGACTACGAGGCGGGGCGGCGGTGCCGCAACGTGCGGTTCCAGTCGCGGGCCGCCTACTTGGCCGTGGTCGAGATCGCCCGGCGGACCCGCACGGACACCGGACGGGTGTTGCTCGCGGTGATCGCCACCGCGATCGCCCGGACCACCGGCGTCAACCCGCTGACCTTGCACGTGGCCGCGGGCAACCGGTACCGGCCCGGGTTGGCCGATGTCATCGGCTCGGTGGTCCAGAACGCCGTGCTCACCCTCGACCTCGACGGCACGGTCGACGACGTGATCGCGCAGGCGCGCCAGGCCAGCACCGCGGCCCTGATGAACTCCTACTACGACCCCGACCAGTTGGCGGAGCTGGCCGCGCGCCTGGACGCCGAACGCGGCTACCCGGCCCGGATCACGTGCCGGATCAACGACCGGCGGTTCAGCACCAGGGCCCAGGCCGACGCGGTGGCGGACGCCGCGCCCCTCACCGAGGACGAGATCAGGGCCAAGCTCCCCGAAACGCAGGTCATGTGGCACAAGTTCGTCTACCGGTGGACCGACCAGCTGTTCGTCAACATCGAGGACCACCCGGACGCCGTGTACCTCCAGGTGGTCAACGACACCGAGGTCTTCCCTCCCGAGCAGGTGGAAGCGATGTTGTACGCGGTGGAGGAGGTGGCCGTCGAGGCCGCGTTCCGGTCGGACGTGCCGACCGGCGCACAACCCCGACCGGCCGTCACCGGCGCCTGACCGAGGCAGCCGATCAGTCCACTGAGGACTGATCGGCGGCGACCCGGGCGAGGCAGAGGTAGCGCAGTTCCGGGTCGTAGTCGCCCGCCAGCACCGTGTCCTCCTGCGCACCGGCCAGATCCCACCACACACCCGTCGTGGGCTGCCCGGCCGGCGCGCGGGTGTGGTCGGGGTGGTCCGGCCACACCGCGGCGAGCGAGTCGCTCAGCGCGACCCGTGCGCCGGGGTGGCCGGCCGACAGCTCGGCCACCCCTCGCCGAGCCAGTTCGGCTACGGTATCCGGCCCCACGTCGGGGTACTGGAGCACCTCGGTAGCCCGGGCACCCGCGCTCCCCTCGTACAACATGGCCACGCCCCGGTGTGCCAACGGTGTCGCCGCCGCCGACTCGTAGGGCAGCGCGGCCTGTTCGACCACGACCAGCAGCGCCCGCCGCACGCCGTAGTCGCCGATCAACCGCAAACCGGTGAACGGCGACGCGCTGCCCTGGTCGCACACGGCGAACGACATCGGCGTGCCGGGGCAGACGTGGCTGAGGTAGGTCGCCGTCGCCCGGCCCGGCCACACGTCGTGGATCGAGAACGCCAGCACCAGCAGGTCGACCGGCTCCGTCGGGGGCACGACGTCCGACACCAACGCCTTCGCCATCTCGCCGTAGGACTGGCCGGACAGGTCGGTGAGGGGTCCGGCGTCGAAGGGTCGGACGAGGTCCGCGAAGTAGTCGGTCACCTGCGCGCGGTGGTCGTCGTCGGCGAGGACGTCGGCGTTGCCGGTGAAAGCCCTGCGCCCCGCGCAAACCAGACGCATCACCAGGGCCGGCTGTGGCCGGCGATGAACGTGGCCAGCTCGCCGACGGTCAGCAACTCGTCCGGGCGCATCCGCTCCACGTCGATCTGGATGCCGAGCTGCTCCTCCACCTCCAGCAGCAGCTCCAAACCCAGCGACGAGCTGACCCCCAGCTCGTCGGCCATTTGCATGTCCTCGGTGATCGGCTCCTCGCGCTCGACCAGCCGCTTGAGGACGGTGGTCATGGCTTCGACCACGCGTTCCCGTAATGCGCTGTCGACCTGGGCGTCCGGTGCGGTCATGGCGGCCTCCTGAGTGGGACGTGGGATCAGTGCTGGAACACCATCGCGGAGAACGTCGCCCCGGCTCCGGCGCCGACGGTCGCGACGAGGTAGTGGTCGCCCTCGCGGAGCAGGTCGCGCTCCCTGGCGGTGCGGTAGTTGGCGAACGCGTCGGTGCAGAACAGGTGGCCGTGGTCGGGCACGTTCGACAGCAGCACCCGCTGCACCGGGAAATCCATGAGCGAGCAGAGGCGTTGCCAGGTCACGACGTTGACGTTGTGCGGCAGGACCAACCGGATGTCGTCCAGGGTGAGCCCCGCGTCGGCGACGGCCCGGTTGATCACCTCGGCCAGGGACGGGCGGTACTGGCGTTGGAACTCTTCCTCCCGGTCGCCGAACTCGCCGTCGAATTCACCGCGTTGGGCGCACACGAAGGACAACATCCGGTCGCGCGGCCCGTTGGCGCTCACCAGGCACGCGGACGCGCCCTCGCCGAACAGCGACGTGCCGGGAATCAGCCGGGCGTGGCGGGTGAACGCCTTCTCGCCCGTCAGCACCAACGCCAAGGCGTCGTCCGGGTCGCGGGCGAGCAGCCGACCGGCCAGCTCGACCGCCAGCAGCCCGCTCGCACAACTCTGTTGCGTGACGGTGAAAGCCAGCGCGTGACCGAGTCCCAGCTCACGGCAGACGTCGTGCAGCGGGTTGTGCGGGTACGGCACGACGACCGGCATCGCGCGGCCGTGGATCACGTACCGGACCCGGTGCTCCTGGCCGCGCAGTTCGGCGAGCCCTTCCACGGCGGCGCGCAACAGCTCGGCGGGCGAACGGTCCGGGTCGAACCGGACCTGGTCGAGCCCGTGGAACCGCCGGAAGAGCCTGACCTGGATGTCGGTCAGGCCGAGCGGGTCGGCCAAGTCCTCGAGGGGAACGCGGAAAGCCGGTGTGTACACCGACACCGCGTCGAGAGCGGTCACACTTCGGGATCCCACCACGTCGTTCCGGGGAACGTCAATGTGTGCCACCATGTTGCGGTGTCGCGGTTTCTGCTGGTCGTACTGCCGCTGCAAGGCCACCTCTACCCCATGCTCGCGATCGGGCAGGAACTCGCCCGCGCGGGTCACGACGTCGTCTGGTGCGGTCCGGAGAACGTGCTGCGCCCGCTGGTCGGTCCGGACGTGACCGTGCACCCCACCGGCGCACGGGCTTATCGCCGCTACGACGAGATGGGCATGGCCGGGGTGCGGGCGATGTGGGACGGGTACCTGATCCCGTTCACCCGCTTCACCCTCGGCCCCGTCGATGAAGCTGTGCTGGAGCACAAGCCGGACGTCGTCGTCACCGAGCAGTACGCGCTGGCCGGTGCGTTGGTGGCGCACCGGCACGGCATTCCGTGGGCGACCCTGTGCACGGGCACGCTGGAGCTGACCCCGCCCGAAGACCTCGTCGGGTTCGAGGACTACCTGGCCGACAAGATGGCGCAGGCGGTGGCGATGGCGGGCCTGTCCGACGAGCCGATCGACCCCCGGTTCTCGCCGCACCTGGTGATCGCCCTGATGACGCCCGGACTCGTGGGCGACGCTGTGCTGCCGGACCGCTGCGTACTCACCGGCGCGGCGCTGGGCACCCGGCCGAACGCGCCCGATTTCCCCTGGCACCGCTGGGATCCCGACCGCAGGCACGTGCTGGTGACGGTCGGCACGCTGGTCGGCCACATGATCGGCGACTTCTACGACCGGGCCGCCGCGGTGCTCGCACCCATGGCGGACGAGGTGCAGGCGGTGTTCGTGACTTCGGGCGTGGCCGCGGAGTCCTTCCCGGACGACGCCATCACCGCCGAGCTGGTGCCGATGCTCGACCTGATGCCGAAGCTGGACGCGGTGGTGTGCCACGCGGGTGGCGCCGTCAACGAAGCGCTCACCTTCGGGGTGCCGATGGTCGTCGCGCCCGTCCGGGCCGAGCAAGTGGCGCTGGCGCGGCAGGTGGCCCGGTCGGGCGCGGGCATCGAGGTGCCGATCCTCGACGTCACAGTGGCCGAACTGGACGCCGCGGTGCGGGCGGTGCTCGACGAGCCGGACTACCGGCGCAACGCCCGTCGGATCGGGGCGGAGTTCGCCGCCGCCGGTGGCGCGGCGGCCGCCGCCGCCCACCTGGTCGAGTTGGCGTCCGGCACGTGACCACACGCGAGCGGGAGGACGGTCCGGTGGACGGGTCCAGGGTGAAGGCGCTGCCGGCGGCCGAGGAGTTCGCGTGGGCGAGACAGCGGCGGGCCGACATCCGCCGCGCCGGTGGCGTCCTGGACCTGGTGCTGCCGCTGCGGGAGGGCGGTGGCGGCCCCGCGCTGTTCTGCGCGCCGCCGTTGGTCGGTGCGAGCTGGTGCTACCTCGCGCTGCTGCCGCACCTCGCGCCCGAGCACCCGGTGTACGGCCTGCAACTGCGCGGTCTGCGCAGGCCCGAACCGCTCCCGGTGGACATGGCCGAGGTGGCGCGGGACTTCGCCGACCGGATCAGGCTCACCCAGCCGCACGGCCCGTACCACCTGTTCGGGTGGTCGATCGGCGGCAACACGGCGCACGCGATCGCCGAGGAACTGGAGCGCCGCGGCCACGAGGTAGGCCTGCTCGTCATCGGTGACACGCTGCCCGGCCTGCCGAACAGCCTCAGCGTGGCCGATGACGACCTGTGGCTGGTGTGCGACTTCGTGCTCCGCGAGCTCGGCTACCAGCCGGTGGTCGAGCCGGACGACCCCGACCCGGTGCGCCGGATGCTGGAGGTGGTCCGCGGTCGGCCCGGGCTGGGGCTGCACGACTGGCCGGATCGCCAACTGCTCGCCTTGCCGCACGTGATCCGGAACAACCTCGCGGTGGCACAACGGCATCGCCCCGGTCGGGTCCGCTGCCCGGTGCTGTTCCTGTCCGCCACCGAGGACGAGCAGACCACCGAGGCGAAGGTGGGCTCGTGGGACGACTGCGTGAGCGGACCGGTCGACGTGGTCGAAGTGGACTGCCTGCACGAGCACATGCTGCTGCCGGAGCCGGTCGCGCGGATCGGCGCCGCGATCACGGCCCGGCTGGCCGGGAACCCGAAGTCCTCCGCAGCCACTGCGGACACGTCCGAAAGCCTGATTGCCACAGGGGAATCGCGAACCTAGTCTCGGTGCACACGCCCGCGCCCGCGGTCGCCAGGTTCACGAGACCGGCGATCGCCACCGCCGCAGTTCGCCGAGCGCCACCGCCCCACCGCCGCCGATGCGGGAACCCGACTTGGTGTCTTCCGTTCGGTGGTCCACTGTTCTCCGCAAACGGGAGGTCTGATGAGTCGGGCGAACCTGCGCACCGCGCTGGCACAGGACATGCGGGTCGGCGCGGGCAACGTGCTGCCCATGCTGCTGGAGCACGGCGCCGACCTGGACGCCCCCCGGCTGACCTTCGACGTCGACGTGGACGGCATCCCCGCGTGGACGCCGCTGTCGCTGCGCGACCTGGCCGAACGCGTCGCCGCGCGCGCGGACTGGTTCGCCCGCAAGGGGATCGGCCGACGTGACCCCGTCGCCGTGTTCGTCACGTCGGCGGCCGACGTGTTCCTCAACTTCTTCGCGCTCAACCACCTCGGTGCGATCCCGGCGCTGATGAACGGGAGCATGCCGATCGAGGTCGCCGCGGAGTTCGTCCGCCGGCTGCGCGGCGTCGGCGTGCTGGTCGACGCCGACCACGCCGCGCTGCGGGACCACGAACTGGGCGTGCCGGTCCTGGGTGACGCCGCGGAGACCGGCACCGGTGACCCCGCCCAGGCACCCCCGCCCTACCGCCACCACGGCGACGACCCGGTGGCGATCACGCACTCGTCGGGCACCACCCGGATGCCGACGCCGGTCGTGCACTCGCACCACTCCCTGTTCGCCGCGGTGCGCGCGGTGCGGCTCACCGAAGCCAGGCCGCACGGGCAGGTGCGCGAGCTGTCCGTGCTGCCCGCCGCCCACGCCGCCGGGATCATCGTGGTGAACCAGGCGCTGTGCAACGGCTACGAACTGCTGTGCCTGTCCGGGCAGGGCGGGCCGTTCGAGCACAGCGGCGAGGTGGTCCTGGACGCCATCGAGCGGTGGCGGCCCACCGGGGTGTTCGGTTTCGCGGTCACCTGGGCGGAGCTGGCTCGGTTCGACCTGTCCCGGCGCGACCTGAGCTCGGTGCGCAACTGGTCCAGCACCGGCGACTGCGCGCACGAGGCGCACATCCGCAAGCTCGTCGCGGTCGGCAGCCACCCCGTGTGGACGGCGGACGGCGTGGTCGACGTGCCGGGCTCGAAGTTCATCGACACGCTGGGCTCGACCGAGATGGGCCACGCCGCGTTCGCCATGAGCCACCGGCTCGGCAGCGACCGCTACGACCGCTGCGTCGGCAAGCCGTACCCGTTCGCGGAAGTGGCGTTGCTGGACGTGACGACGGGCGAGGAGGTGCCGGTGGGCCAGGTCGGTCAGTGCGGGCTCAAGTCGCCGACGCTCGCGCCCGGCTACTGGAACGACTCCACCGCCACCTACCGCAACCGACTCAACGGCTACTACCTGACCGGTGACCTGATGTACCGGGACGAGGAGGGCTACTACTACCACCTCGACCGGGCCAGTGACGCGGTGGACCTCGGCGACGGGAACTGGCTCTACACCGCGTTGACCGAGGAGCGCATCCTCGCCCGGTGCCCGGACGTCCGCGACTGCACGGTCCTGGCGACCAGGCGGGAGGACGGTCCGCCGATCACCGACGTGCTGCTGGTGCTGCACGAGGGCGCCGACCCCGCGCTGGACCGGGGTGAGGAGGTCCGCGCCGCGGTCGGCGAGGCGGTGGCGCGCACGGTGCGCCGGGTCGACGTGGTGCCCGACGCTCAGCTGACGGTCGGGCCGACCGGGAAGGTCCGCAAGTTCCTCATGCGGCAACGGGCTCTGGCGGACGCGCCCCACGGGAGGTAGTTCGTGCGGTATCCGCTGTCGTTCGCGCAGGAGCACGCACTGTCGCTGCCCGAGCCCCTGTCCCACGCGACCTGGCTGGACGGTCCGGTCGATCCCGTCGCGCTGCAACGGGCGATGGACGTCGTGGTCGCCCGGCACCCGACGCTCCGGACGAGCGTCAGCGCCTCCGGCGAGCAGGTCGTCTCGGAGACCGGTCGCGTGGTGGTGGAGCACGTCGTCGTGCCCGGTGACGTCGAACGGGCCGAGTCGATGGCCGCGGCGCTGGTCGGGCAGCCGTTCGACCTCTCCCGTGAGCCGTTGCTGAGGGCCTCGGTGATCGAGGTCGGCGCGGACCTGTTCCTGTTCACGCTGGTGGCGCACCGGGTCATCGCCGACCGCTCCGCACTGGCGATGCTGATCGCCGATCTGTCCGCTGTGTACGGCGAAGGGCTGTCCGAGCTGCCTCCGTCGTGGATGGACTACGGGGATTACGCCGTGTGGCAGCGTGAGCGGTTGGACGGCGAGGAGTTGGCGCGTCAGCTGGAGCACTGGCGCGAGGTGTTGCGTGACGTGCCCGCACCACTGCGGCTCCCGACCGGACACCGTGCCGACCGGGTGACGGCGGCGGTCGACCCCGCCGCGGTCCGACGACTGGTCGACGTGGCGGAAGGCGTCGGAGCCACCTTGTCCACGGTGTCCCTCGCCGCGTACGCCGTGGTGCTGTCCCGGTACGCCCGGGTGGACGACCTCGTGGTCGAAGTGCCGGTGGGCGGTCGCGTGCGGGTGGAGCTGGAGCCGATCGCGGGCCCGTTCGCCGACGCGGTCCCCGTCCGGGTGTCCCTGGCGGGCGAACCGGCGTTCGGCGACCTGCTGGTCCGGGTGCGGAACGCCACCGCGCACGCGGTGTCGCACGACGAGGTCCCGCTGACGAAGCTCGCCGAGGAACTCGAGGTCGACCTGTCCGCGCCGCGGTTCACCTTCGGGCCGCGTGCCGCACCGGCGCTGGACCTGCCCGGCGTGACCGTGCGCGGCCACGCCGTCCTGACGGGCACCGCCGAAGCCGACCTCGACCTGCGGGCGGACGAGCGCGGCACGCTGACCCTGGAGCACCGCACCGACCCGGGGTTCGCCGCCTGGTTGCTGCGGTCGGTGGTGGCGGTGCTGGAGCACGCCTCCGCGGACACCGCGGTGGCGGAGCTACCGGTGCCCGCTCCCGAGGGGGACTGGTCGGCGGTGACCGAGCCGTCGCCGAACGGCGTGGTCAGGCCCGTCACCGCGGAGCCGGAGGCGGACGAGGACCCGGTGCCGTCGCGTGACCGGATCGAGGAGACCATGGCCGGGATCTGGGCTGAGCTCCTGCGCACCACCGAACCGATCGGCCCGCACGACAACCTGTTCGCCCGCGGCAGCGGGTCGCTGACCGCGGTCCGGTTCGCCGCCCGCATCGCCGACCTCTACGGCGTCACCCTGCCGATGGACCGCATCGTCACTTCGCCCACGATCGCGGCCCTCGCCGAGGTCGTGTCGGCCGAACTCGCTCCCGGCCCGCCCGACGACACCGCCCGCGACGCCGCGCTGGCCGACCTCTCCGACGACGAGCTGGACGACCTGCTGCGCGCGGTCGTGGCCGCCCGCGAGCGCCGTCGGACCACGGAGGGGGACCTCCGGTGAGCACACCGCCGGTCACCGCGGAGAACATCGCGGACCTGACCACCGGGACGTTGTTCGGCGCGTTGGAGGACCCGGCGCTCAACTCGATGAATTTCCTCAACGAGGTCGCGATCCACTATCCGGAGGCGATACCGCTGGCGGCCGGCCGGCCGAGCGAGGAGTTCTTCGACCTGGAGGACGTGCACCGATATCTGCGCGAGTTCTGCCGCTATCTCGCACAAGATCTCGAGCGGACCGAAGAACAGGTGCGGCGCATCGTATTGCAGTACGGTCGGACCAAGGGGATCATCCACGAACTGGTCGCGGAAAACCTGCGGCTGGACGAGGGCATCGCGATCGACCCGGAATCGGTGGTGGTCACCGTGGGGTGCCAGGAGGCGATGTTCCTCGTGCTGCGCGCGCTGCGCGCCGACGAGCGTGACGTCCTGCTCGCGGTGTCACCGACCTACGTCGGATTGACCGGCGCGGCGCGGCTGGTCGACCTGCCCGTCCGCCCGGTGCGCACCGGCGAGCACGGGGTCGACCTGGACGACCTGGTCGCCGTGATCCGGCGGGAGCGCGCCGCCGGTCGCAGGCCGCGCGCCTGCTACGTGGTGCCCGACTTCGCCAACCCGTCGGGGCTGAGCCTGGACGTGGCGACCAGGCTGCGACTGCTGGAGGTGGCCGCCGCCGAGGACGTCCTGCTGATCGAGGACAACCCCTACGGGCTGTTCCACGGCGACTCGGACCGGATACCCACGCTCAAAGCCCTGGACGAGGACCGGCGGGTCGTCTACCTGGGCTCCTTCGCCAAGTCCGTGCTGCCCGGCGCCCGGGTGGGCTACGCGGTCGCCGACCAGCGGGTGGTCGGCGCCGACGGCGTGGTCGGCCTGTTCGCGGACCAGCTGTCCAAGATCAAGAGCATGCTGACGGTGAACACCTCGCCGATCGCGCAGGCCGTCGTCGGCGGCAAGCTGCTGGCGCACGGCTGCCGCCTCACCACGGCGACCGCGCCGGAGCGGCAGCTCTACGACCGGAACCTGCGGCACCTCGTGACCGGGCTGGCCGAGCGCTTCCCGCCCGGTACGGACGTCACCTGGACCGTGCCGACCGGTGGGTTCTTCGTCGTGGTCACCGTCCCGTTCGGGGTCGACGACGCGCTCCTGGAACGCTCCGCCCGCGACTACGGCGTGCTGTGGACACCAATGGGGCATTTCTATGACGACAGTTCGGAAGTCCGCGCCCTGCGCCTTTCCTGCAGTGTCGTATCGGTCGACCTGATCGACCGCGGTCTCGATCGGCTGGCCGCATTGATCAATGACCGGCGGGCCGATCGGGGAACCCGATGATTCATCACGACCGATTGGCCGATGGTGCGTCGGGTGAACCCTGACGTACGATTCGGCTCACTCGGTCCGCGGCTGAGTCGAAAGTTCCGCGCAACATTTTCGAATGACCTCCGGAACCAGGCGGGAGAACTGATGACAAAAGGCCTGGCGTCGGCCGGATCGGCCCTCGTGGCGAGTTCGGAATGGGTCGACGAGATCCTGCTGCGCGGCGCGGACGACGAGAGCTGCCTCCACTCGTGCGGACCGGTCGACCGGGCCGCGCTGCGCCGGTTGGTCGCGCAACGGCAGGCACGCCTGGCGGAGGCGGGGCTGCGCGCGGGCGGGTCGCTCGCGCTGCGCCTGCCGCCCTCGATCGCGTACGTGGCCAACCTCCTCGCCGGGTGGCGCATCGGCGCCCAGGTGAGCCTGCTCGACCACCGGCTCACCGCGTTCGAGGTCGACGCCGCGCTCGGCAGGCTCGCGCCGCAGGTGGTGGTCGAGCCGGGACGGATCACGAGCAGCCCGCTGAGCCCGTTCGCGGACGTGGAGGAGACCGTCACGGCCCGCCCCGGCCGTCCCGCCGCGACACCGCACGCGGTGATCCAGCTCAGCTCCGGCTCCACCGGCCCGTCCAAGGTGATCGGCCGCACGGCCGCCGACCTGGTCGCCGAGATCGAGCGGTACACCCGGATCGACGGCGTGCCGCAGCCCGGCGAGCGGATCGTCGTGCTGGCCTCGATGGTGCACGTGCTCGGCCTGGTCGGCGCCCTGCTGTACGGCCTGCACGCCGGTGTCCAGGTCAGGCCGCCCGAACGGCTCACCGGCGACAGCGTGCTGGACGCGGTCGCGGCTGAACCGACCCCGGCGACGGTGCTGGGCGTGCCGTTCCACATCGGACTGCTCGCGTCCGTGGTGGACCCGCCGTCCCTGCCGCAGCTCAAGCGGATGACCACCGGCGGCGAAGCGGTGCCCGCCGCGACCGCCGCCGCCTTCACCGCGAAGTACGGCGTGCCGCTGGGCAACATGTGGGGGATGACCGAAGTCGGCGTGATCGCCACCGACCTGTTCGGCGAGCACCGGCCGGCCCTGACCCCGGCACCCGGGCTGTCGGTCGTCGAGCGGGACGGCGAGCTGCTGGTGAGCCGGGCGGAGTCGCCGTACGTCGGCTTGTCCGACCCGGACCGGTGGGCGGACGGCTGGCTGCACACCAGGGACGCGGGCGAGGTCGACCCGGACACCGGGCTCGTCACCGTCAAGGGCCGCCTCGACTCCCAGGTGTCGGTCGGCGGCCTGAAGGTCGACCTGACCGAGGTGGAGGCGACGTTGGCCGAACTGCCGGGCGTGGTGGCCGCAGTGGTGCTGCACGACGACGTCATCACCGCCTACGCCCAGCTCGACGCGCCCGCCACGGCGGCATCCGTCCAAGCGGCCCTGGCCGAACGGCTCGCTCCCTACAAGCGACCGCGACGGCTGCAAGTCCTCGACGCGATGCCGCGCACCACCACCGGGAAGCTGGTCCGCGACCGCTCGGTGCTCCGCCACGCCTCGCAGGAGGTGGCGCGATGAACGCGCCGCCCGACCGCGAGGACATCCTGGCGATGCTCGCGAGCCTGCACGGCAGGCCCGCGCAGGACGTCCCCGAGCTGATCGAATCGATGGAACTGGCCTGGCTGGTGCACCAGGTCGAACAGCGCTACGGCGTGCGCATGGAACTCGACAGCGGTCAGTACGGCCGCATGACCACCGTCTCGGGAGCCGCTGACGTGCTCCGGGAAGTGATCGGGATGCCTGATGAACATTTCCGGGATTGACCACATCGAGTTATACGTGGGCGACGCGAGGCAGGCGGCATTCTACCTCTGCACCGCCTTCGGGTTCAAGATCTGCGGTCAGGGCGGGCCCGAGACCGGGCTGGACGGCGTGCGCTCGTTGTTGTTGCGGCAGGGCGACATCCAGGTCGTCCTGACCACCGGCCTGGTCCCCGACCACCCCGCGACCGAGTACGTGCGCAAGCACGGCGACGGCGTGGCGGTCGTGGGCATCGGCGTGGACGACGTCGAAGCCGCCTACCGCGGCCTCACCGAGCGCGGCGCCGAGCCGGTGTCGCCACCGCGCGAGTACGTGACCGGGGGACCGGGCGGGCGCGACCAGCGGGTCGTCGTGGCCGAGGTCTCCGGGTTCTCCGACGTGACGCACCGGCTGGTCGAGCGGCACGGCTCGCCGAAGGAGTTCCTGCCCGGCGCGATCGAGGTCACCGACCCCGAACCGCACACCGACGACAAGCTGCTGCGCGCGATCGACCACCTGGCGATCTGCGTGCCCGCGGGCGGCCTCACCCCGACCGCCCAGTACTACGTGGACGTGTTCGGGTTCACGCAGGTCTTCGAGGAGTACGTCGAGGTCGGCGGCCAGGGCATGGACTCCAAGGTGGTGCAGAGCCCGTCCGGGAACGTCACGTTCACGTTGATCGAGCCGGACCCGCAGCGCCAACCCGGTCAGATCGACAACTTCCTGACCTGGCACGCGGGCGCGGGCGTGCAGCACGTCGCGTTCGGCACCGACGACATCGTCAAGGCGGTGAGCACGCTCGGCGACAAGGGCGTGCGGTTCCTCGGCACGCCGGGCACCTACTACGACGCGCTCGAAGAACGGGTCGGACACCTGGACGCGCCGCTGGACGAGCTGCGCCGGCTCGGCGTGCTGGTCGACCGGGACCACTGGGGGCAGTTGCTGCAGATCTTCACCGAGTCGATGCACGTGCGCCGGACGCTCTTCCTGGAGATCATCGAGCGGCGGGGCGCGCTGACCTTCGGCAGCGGGAACATCAAGGCGCTGTACGAGGCGAAGCAGGGCGAGCTGTCCGGCACGACGGCCGGCTGAAGGGGAGAGCACCGTGAACGAGTTCGCGCTGACCGAGCAGGAGCGCGCCCTGCTCCCGACCGACGACGAGGTCCGGTTCTACGCCGAGCACGGCTGGTACCTGTCGAAGAAGCTGTTCTCCGACGACGAGGTGGACGAGCTGGCCGCCGCGGTCGACCGGTACTACGCGGGGGAGCGCAGCCGCTTGCTGCCGACGCGCCCGCCCCGGCTGGCCTATTGGACGCCCGAGCACGGTGATGTCCAGCGCCACAACGACTACGTGCACTACGAGAGCGACGCGATCGCCAAGGCGCTGCTCAAGCCGCTGATCGGCGCGGTGGCCGCGCGGCTGGCGGAGGCTGACGAGATCCGGGTGTTCCAGTCGACCCTGATCTACAAGCCGCCGATCGCCGAGGAGCCGTCCAACGTCGTGCCCTGGCACTTCGACAAGCACTACTGGTCGTCGTCCTCGTCGGACCGGATGCTCACCGCGTTCATCCCGTTCCACGACTGCGACGAGGAACTGGGCACGATCACCATGGTCGACGGCAGCCACGTCTGGGAGGAGGTCGGCTCGGACGACAGCGCCACCAAGCACTTCGCCGAACGGGACCCGGACCACCTGGAGAACCTGCTCACGGCCAACGCAGAGCACAACGGCACCACGGTCCGGAAGATCCCGATGATCATCCCCAAGGGGCACATGAGCTTCCACCACTGCCGGACCTACCACGGCAGCGGGCCCAACCGCTCCACCCGGCCCCGCCAGGCCATCTCGCTGCACCTGCAGGACGGTGACAACGCCTACCGCGAGTTCCCCCTGTCCGACGGCAACCTCGCCTTCTACAACCACGACTCGCTCGTGCGGCGCACCGCGGACGGCAAGCCGGACTACGCCGACCCGGAGTTCTGCCCGCCCGTGTGGCGCGCCTGACCGCCGTGGCGGCACACGCCCCGGACACCGACGTCGGCCTGTACCGCACGGTGCGGCTGATCCGCCGGTTCGAGGAGCGGGCGGTCGAGCTCGTCCGCTCCGGTGACATCATCGGCGGCATCCACCCGTACACGGGCCAGGAGGCCATCGCCGCCGGTGTGTGCGCGGCGCTGCGCGTGGACGACATGATCACCAGCACCCACCGCGGGCACGGGCACGTGCTCGCGAAGGGCGCCGATCCGGCCCGGGTGCTCGCCGAGCTGGCCGGTCGTGCCACCGGGTTGAACAAGGGGCGCGGCGGGTCGATGCACGCCGCGGACTTCGCGCTGGGCATCCTCGGGGCGAACGCGATCGTCGGCGCCAACGGCGCGATCACGGCGGGCGCGGCCTGGGCCGCCCGGCAGGAGGGGAGTGACCGGGTCGCGGTGAGCTTCTTCGGCGACGGCGCGGTCAACCAGGGCGTGCTGCTGGAAGCCATGAACCTGGCCGCCCTGTGGCGGCTGCCGGTGCTGTTCGTCTGCGAGAACAACGGCTACGCCACCACCCTGACCGTGTCGGACGCCGTCGCGGGCACGATCACCGGGCGTGGCGAGGCGTTCGGGATACCGTCGGTGACGGTGGACGGGATGGACCCGCGCACGGTGCTCGCCGCAACGCGCGAGGCGGTGGACCGCGCCCGCGCGGGCAGTGGGCCGTCACTGGTCGAGTGCCTGACCTACCGGTTCGACGCGCACCACACGTGGGAGCACAAAGCCCGGGTCCGCTACCGGGACGACGACGAGGTCCTCAGCGGACGCGAGAGAGATCCGGTGGAGATCCAGGGTGCTCGGCTGACCGACGGTGAGCGGGAACTCCTCGACGCGGAGGTCGAGTCCCTTGTGGACGCGGCGGTCGCCTTCGCGCTCGACAGCCCGCACCCCGACCCCGTCGGCGCGCTCGACCACCTCTACGCGACCGGGATGCGAGCGCGTCCGGGCGGTGGTGGGTGATGCCGTGGCTGTCCTACCAGAAGGCGCTCAACCGCGCGCTCGGCGACGAACTGGCCCGCGACCCTTCGGTGTTCGTGCTGGGTGAGGACGTCCGGGTCGCGGTCTCCAACGTGACCGCGGGCCTGCTCAAGCGGTTCGGGCCGGACCGGGTGCTGGACACGCCGCTGTCGGAGCAGGCGTTCACGAGCTTCGCCACCGGTGCGGCGCTGGCCGGGCGGCGGCCGGTGATCGAGTTCCAGATCCCGGCGCTGCTGTACTTGGCGTTCGAGCAGATCGTCAACCAGGCGCACAAGTTCTCGCTGATGACCGGTGGTCAGACCCGCGTGCCGGTGACGTACCTGGTACCCGGCTCCGGGTCGAAGACGGGTTGGGCCGGGCAGCACTCCGACCACCCGTACGCCCTGTTCGCCCACGCCGGGGTGAAGACGGTGGTGCCCGCCACGCCCGAGGACGCCTACGGCCTGCTGACCACGGCGATCCGGGACGACGACCCGGTGGTGGTGTTCGCACCGGCGGCGGCGCTCGGCGTCCGGGTCGACCTCGACCACGACGGGCTGGCCCCGGTGCCGCTCGGTGTCGGCCGGGTCCACCGCGAGGGCGGTGACGTCACGGTCGTGGCGGTCGGGCACCTCGTGCACGACGCGTTGGCGGTCGCCGAGGAGTTGGCCGGTGACGTCTCGGTGGAGGTGTTCGACCCGCGCACCGTGTACCCGTTCGACTGGGAGGGGCTGGCGGCCTCGGTGGCCAAGACCGGTCGGCTGGTGGTGGTCGACGACTCCAACCGCATGTGCGGCATCGCGGCCGAGGTCATCGCCACTGCGGCCGAGCGGTGCGCCCTGGTCGCGCCGCCCGTCCGGGTGACCAGGCCGGACGGCGCCGTGGTGCCGTTCGCCCTCGGGCTCGACCTCGCCGTGCAACCCGATCGCGCCCAGCTCACCGCCGCCATCCAGAAGGTGCTCAAGCAGTGACGACGGAGGCCCGCATGCCACTGGACCCGCCGCTCGGGAAGCCGGCCTCCGCGCCGCTCTACACCCTTTCGATCGAACAGGCGCGGGCCGCCGACCTCGCCGCGATCCGGGCGGCGGCGGGCGCGGGCGAGCCGGTGCGCCACGTCACCGATCGGCACCTGCCCGGACCGGGCGGCGACCTGCCGATCCGGATCTACCGCCCGGTGGACGCGGCCGGACCCCTGCCCACCCTGGTCTACTTCTTCGGCGGCGGTTGGGCGCTGGGCAGCATCGAGACCTCCGACGAGATCTGCCGCGCCCTGGCCAACGCGGTGCCCTGCCAGGTGATCACCGTCGGCTACCGGCTGGCGCCCGAGCACAAGTTCCCCGCCGCCGTGGACGACTGCCGCACGGCCGTCGCCTGGATCGCCGCGCACGCGGCAGAGCTCGGCGTCGACCCCGACCGCCTCGCCGTGGCGGGCGACAGCGCAGGCGGCAACCTCGCGGCCGTAGTGACCCTCGACCGCGGCGGCCCCGCACTGGCCGCCCAGGTGCTGGTCTACCCCAACACCGACCACCGCGGCGACACCGAGTCCATGCGCGAGAACGACGACCCCGCCGCGTTCAACCGCCGATCCGTCGCCTGGTACTGGGGGCACTACCTGGCGAGCCCGGACGACGGCCGGGACCCGCGGGCCTCACCCCT
The DNA here is from genome assembly GCF_040656635.1 of Actinosynnema sp. NPDC049800. Classification (NCBI taxonomy): domain Bacteria; kingdom Bacillati; phylum Actinomycetota; class Actinomycetes; order Pseudonocardiales; family Pseudonocardiaceae; genus Actinosynnema; species Actinosynnema sp. NPDC049800. The sequence goes on from NZ_JBFAMT010000020.1 coordinate 64,486, forward strand.
GCTCGCCGAGGACCTGACCGGCCTGCCGCCGGCGCTCGTCATCACCGCCGAGCACGACCCGCTGCGCGACGAGGGCGAGCGGTACGCCGAACGACTGCGCGCGGCCGGTGTGCCCGTGATCGCGACGCGGTATGCGGGGGTGGCGCACGGCTTCTTCGCCATGTCGGGCGTGGTGGATGCGGCTCGTGAGGCGCGGGCCGAGGTCGCGGCGTTCCTGCGCACCTACCTCGGTCGGTGAAACCCATGCCACCGACACCACGTTCGAAAGGGATCTGAACCCGTGCGCATCCTCTTCTCCAGCCTCGGTCTGTACGGGCACACCTTCCCCCTGCTGCCGCTCGCCGTCGCCGCCCGGGAGCTCGGCCACGACGTCGACTACTTCACCGGCAGCCTCTTCGCGGACGTCCTGGCCACGCACGGCATCGGGCACATCCGGGGCGGCATGTCGCCGCGCAAGGCGTTCGAGTCCGCGATGGCGGGCGTGGAGTTCTCGACAGCGGGTGACGTCGACGCCGAGCGGGTCGCGTTCACGTTCGCCTCGGTGCTGCCGCGCAGCTTCGCCACCGGGCTCGCGCCGGTCCTCGCCGAGCGCAAGCCGGACCTGGTCGTGCACGAGTTCGGCAACCCCGGCGCGGGCCTGGCCGCGAAGGTCGCGGGCGTGCCCGCGCTGTGCCACTCGTACGGTCGGATGTGGCAGGAACCCGACTTCGCCGAACCCGCCCGCGACTACCTCACCGCCCTCGGCGCGGAGCTGGGCGTCGAGGTGCCCCGGACCGATCCCATGACGCTGGGCCACCCGTACCTCGACATCTGCCCGCCTTCGGTGCAGAACCAGGCTTTCCTGGCTTCGTCGGCGCACCGGATCCCGTTGCGGCCGGTGGCGTTCGCCACACCGGGCGAGTTGCCGTCGTGGGTCGTGGAACACCGAGAACCCCTGGTGTACCTGACTTTGGGCACGGCGTTCAGCGAGGCGTCACTGTTGCGCACCGCCATCGACGGCCTGGCGGTGGTGGGCGCGCGGGTGCTCGTGTCCGCCGGACGGAGGGCCGACCCGGCGGCGCTGAGCGACCTGCCGGACAACGTCGTGGTGCTGCCGTGGGTGCCCCAAGCCGACCTGCTGCCCCACGCGGACCTCGTGGTCCACCACGGGGGCGCGGGCACCACGTTGGGCACGTTCGGCGCGGGCGTGCCACAGCTCGTCCTGCCGCAGGCGGCCGACCAGTTCAACAACGCCGATGTGGTGACCGAGGCCGGCCTGGGCGACCACCTGCTACCCGGAGACATGACCGCCGAGGCGATCGCGACCAAGGCACGCCGACTGCTCACCGACGACGCCGTGCACCACGCGGCCCGCGCGATGGCCACCGAGGTGGCCGCCATGCCGTCACCGCACGACGTGGCCCGCACCCTGCCCGACCACACCTGACCGGCGGCGGTGCGCACGCCTGCTGCGACAACCAGTGCAGGCGATCCTCATCCGGCTGTCTCAGGATCGCGCTCACGTCCGGAGGAGACGGATCATGCGCACATCGAAGACATCGACCAATCCCGCGCGGAAGAAGCTCATGGCAGTGGCCGGCGGCCCCTGATCGGAGCTGTGTCGTGGCACCGGCCCGGCGCCACGACCGCGAATCGTCAGCACGATCGTGGTGCCGAACGTCCGGTTGACCTCACCGCGTGCGCTGCCCGAGCGAGAGGTGGCGCCGGTCCTGCGGTTGGCTCGGAGCGTTGACAGACTGGCGTGATGCGGATCAAGTACCAGGTCGTGACGTTCGATGCCGCCGATCTCGCCGCCGAGAGCCGGTTCTGGGCGGGGGTGCTCGGTGGTGAGGTGGACGAGGATGGTGACTGGCACATGGTGGTGGTCGACGGGGCGCCCCGTGTCGGGGTGCAGCTCGCGCCCGACCACGTGCCTCCGCAGTGGCCGGACGGCCCGACCAAGCAGCAGGTGCACCTCGACCTGTGGGTCGAGGACTTCGCCGAAGCGCACGAACAGGTGTCGTCTGCTGGAGGACATCCCGGTTGCTGCGGCGTCCGCGGGTTTCGCGCGGTCGGCCGTGGGCGCTGACATGGTGGTGTTACTGCGCGAGAAGGACATGACTGTTGTCTGTGGGCACCAAGGGATCGAAGTCGTTGGAGGTCTGATGCCTGCCCTGTCGTCACGGGGTTCGGCGCTGACCGGCGATGCACTACGGTGAGCGGCCATGTCCGTGGGTGAACAGGACGCGGTGGGTTCCGCGATCTCGGGTGCCGTGCCTCCACGGTCCCGGGAGGCGGAGGGGCGGCTGTTGTTGCGTCGTCTGGTCGCTCCGTTGGTGCGGGCGGGCTGGTCGCAAGTTGCGGTCGAGGAGTGGTACGACGACGAGGATCCGGACCGGGGAGGTGCCGAGGTCGCGGAGGTCACGGTCGAGGTGGAGCGGTCGGGCTTCCACCTGCTTGTGTCGTGGAATCCGGTGACGGGTCAACTGGTGGTCGCGGACCCGACCGAGGGTTGGGATTGGGACGACGGGCTCTTGCCGCCGCTGTTCCCGCTTGACGAGGAGATCACCGTAGACCTGGCAGGCGGGAGTTCGCAGGCCGTTCGTGCCGAGACCGCACGTCGGGTGTTCGCGGCCGCAGGACTGCTGGACGCCACGAGGATCCGGCTGTCCGAACCGGCTACCTCCCTGCACGCCGATCCGGTCATGTCCTTCCGGGCCGACTACGTGCATGACGTGGCCATACGTCACCGTGGGCGCGACGACCTCGCTGGGGTGTTCGCGTCGCTGGGCGAGGAGTTCTCCTGGCGGATCGCCTCGGGGATGCGCGCCTGTCCGCTGATCGTCCCCGCGGCGGTGCCGTCGGCGGCGGCGCGGGGCATCGCGGAGTGGTGCTGGCGCCGGGAGAGCGAGGTCGAGCAGTGGCACCACAAGGTCGGTGATCTGACCATGGCGCGTGCCAACATCGCCACCACCCGGGCGGTCCTGCCCCACGTGCACCTCGAAGGTGTCGACTGGCCCGCCGTGCAGGCTCGGACGTTAGCCGCCCGACGACGTTGCTGTGAGTGTTTTGCCGTATTCGTCCCGTCATCAGGTGGTCGCACCCCGTGCCCAGCGGTCTTTTCGGGTCAGCACCAGGTTTCGGACCAGCAGGGCGTCGTGGACGGGGATCATCCAGTCGCCGGAGGTGGTTCGCACCAGCACCGCCGGGCCGGGCGGCGCGTGGAGCGCGGTGCCGTCCGGCAGGTGTAGCCAGGTCAGGGGGGTGGGTCGCGGTGGCAGCGTGGTCGGGGCGACGTCACGCAGGTCGGCGAAGTGGACGATGTGCTCGGCGCGCGGGCCGGCGCCCCTGCCCCGGTGCAGGCGGGCGGACCACGTGAGCCGGTCCGCCTCGACGTCGAGCCGCGCTGAGGCGAGGTCGGGGGTGGTGAGCGCGAACCGGACGGCGAGCGCGAGCGTGAAACCGGTGGCGCCCAGTTCCGGTACCAGGGGCGTGGTGAGGGACCGGTTCGCCCGGTGGGCGAGCACGCAGGACGCGACCGCGCAGGCGAGCGCCGCGGCGAACAGCGAGCCGGCGAGTGCCTGAGCGATGTCGCCGGAGGTTGAGGAGAGTGCGAGTCCGAGGCCGGGATTGACGCCCAGCAGCGTCTGGCCGCCTGCGACCAGGAATGCCGAGGGGAGCCACGACGGTGGCTGTGTCAGTCCACGCCGGCGCAACCGCCACGCGCCGCCTGCGGCGACCGAGGTTGCCGCGATCGCCGGCAGCGCCGTCCACCACGACCCAGCGAGCAGGGCGAACGCTGCGCAGACGGCCGCGACGGTCGACGGCAGCACCACCGCCGACCACCACAACAGCGTTCTCGTCCGCATCCACCTCGGCTGCAGCGTCGACACGGCGCCGAAGTCGGTCACACCGGGAATCGTGCTGGGGAGCGCCATCAGGCCGCCGTCCACAGGGACGGGATGCGCGAGGAAGTCCGCTGGGGTCCGAAACGGCGGCGCTTCGCCGGGTGACGCATGAGGCCCTCCGCCCATGTCGAACAGCCCACCGCGGTTGCGAGTGGGTGTGCCGACCAGACTTCCCGGCGCTCAGAGGGGAGAGATGCCCTACCCGGTGGTCGCCTCGCAAGCGAATGGTGAAACCGTGCCGGTTCGACGGGTGCGGACCGCTGTCCTGCGGTGACGGACGGGTGGTCGTCCAGATCGCCGCGGCTCATAGGTCCCCGCCGGTGTGGGCGAAGCGCTCGTCGAGCACCCGTTCGAGGATCGGCGACATCGTGCTCGTGTAGGTGGCGCTGACGTGGCTGTCGTCGAGGTAGACGTAGACGTTCCCGATCACCGGTGGGCAGTGGTCGCCGGGGCAGAAGTAGTCGCTGAAGTCGAGGAAGTCCACGTTGGACGGCAGGTCGGGGATGCGCGCGTACGGCGGTTCCGCGCTGAGCACGTCGGCCCGGGGAGTGCTGCAGCGAGGTGCCTCGGCGCCGTGGGTATTCGCGCATTCCGAGGGTTTGAAGAGGTGGCGTGGGTTGTCGCGCACGGCCGCGACGGCGATCCCGACCTCCTCCAGTTTCCGCCACTGGGCGACGAACCCCGGCGGTGTCTCCTCAGTGAGCCCGGAGCGGACGTCGCGGGTGCCGTTGGCCAGCACGAGGTCGGGCCGCAGGGACACGATCTTGTCGACCGCGTCGGCGTTCCACTTGAGGCACTTCGCGTCACCGGGCATCGCGTTGGACTCGGTGGAGAACGGGCAGGCGCCCTTGTTCATGGCGATGACCTCCCAGTTGCGACGCTTGGCGACCTGGTCGAGCGCGGCGAGGTACTGCTGCATGTGGGAGTCGCCGACGACGACGATCCGCTTGTCGGGCACACCCGTGACCGGGCTGTGGCAGTACGTCAGCTCCTTGTTGTAGGACGCCGTGGTGCAGGTGCCGCCTTCGATGCCCGCGAAGTCCTTCGGCAGGGCGACCAGAGGCGGCGCGACGGAGGGGTGCTCCGCACCCCAGTACTCGAAGCCCGGTTCGAGCGCCATGGCACCGGGGTGGTCGGGATCGTCGACGACCGCGGCGTGCAGGGCCGCCTTGCGCTGCGCGACCAGCTGCCAGCCACCGGCCGCCACGAGCACCGGGACCAGCGCGAGTGCGGCGAAGCGGTAGGCGCCCCACCCGGTGGGCACGCGCAGCGGGGAACGGAGCACCGGCTTCTCCACGAGGTGGTGGGTCACCACGGACAAGGCCAGCGACAAGCCGATGACGGCCGCACCGCCGAGCAGGCCCGGTTCGGTCCGGTCGCGGACGACGAGGTAGAAGACCAGCACCGGCCAGTGCCACAGGTAGAGGGTGTAGCTGAGGTCGCCGAGGTAGCGGGCGGGCCGGGTGGCGAGCAGCCGGTCGACGCCGAACGCGCTCCCGCTGCCGCCCGCGGCGATGACCGCGGCGGCGCACAGCGTCGGCCACAGCGCGGCGTAGCCGGGAAAGACGCTGCCGACGCGGAGCACGAGACCGCAGGCGACGAGCCCCGCCAGGCCGACCCAGCCCAACGCCAGCCGCACGAGTGCGGTGAGGCTGAACGCGTTGAGGCCCAGGGCGAGCAACCCGCCGAGCGCGAACTCCCACGCCCTGGTGAGCGAGTGGAAGTAGGCCGGCGGCTGGTCGGTGGAGGTGAGCACCACCGACCAGGCGAGCGAGGCGGCGAACACGACCGACAGGCAGACCGCCACCGCACGGTGCGCTACGTGCCCACCGCGGCGGGCCACCACGACGACCAGCGCGATCAGGAGTGGCCAGACCAGGTAGAACTGGCCTTGGATGGACAGCGACCAGTAGTGCTGGACGACGCTGGCCTCGTTGTGCTGCCCGAAGTAGTCCGCCGAGTCCGCGACCAGCTGCCAGTTCTCCAGGTACAGCGCGGCGGCGGCGACCTCGCGGATGGTCTGGAACCACTGGTTCTCCGGCAGCAGCACGAAGCCCGTGACCAGGACGGCTGTGAGGACGGTCAGCGCCGCGGGGAACAGCCTCGTGATCATCCGTCCCCACAGCGTCCGGAACGCGATTCCGCCGCCCGCCGCCGCGCGCAGCAGCTGTCCGGTCACCAGGAAGCCGGAGATCAGGAAGAACACGTCCACGCCACCCGACACGCGGCCGAGCCAGACGTGGTACACGACGACCAGGACCGCCGCGACGCCGCGCAGACCCTGCAGTTCGGGACGAAAACGGCCGGCCGCGGGTGCAGACGCGTGGTTGCGGGCGCTGGCCGCGGTGGGGACGGGCACGGAGCAACTCCAGGAGACGGTCGGTCACGGACGCCGACCAGACTTCCCGGCACACCAGCCGCCCACGTGGAACGCGGTCCGGCGGTCCGAACGCTACCGAGTGGGCGTGCTGCGGCCAAACCGGCAGCGCGCAGGCGGTGACCGGCCGCCTACCGCCTGGGCGGGGCCGGATCTCGGGCCGCGGGCCGGACGGTACGAGCCACGGTGGCCGGATGAGGAGCGTGGCGGCGTGCGTCGGGCGGTACGATCGTGCTCGGTGTGCCGGGAAGCCTGGTCGGCGTGGGTTCGTCGCCGTCCTGGACCGGGAGCCGCTCATGATCGGGCACATCGTCATCGTCGGCTACGACGCGCAGGGACGTGACGCCCTCCGCACCGTGCCCGACGACGATCGCCGACGCGGCGTGGTCGTGATCGACCTCGACGTCGACCGCGCGAGCTCGGCAGCCGTGGCCGGCGCGGAGGCGATCGCCGGCGACGGCACCGACACCGGTGTGCTCCGGAGTGCCGGGTGCGCATTCCGTGCTGATCTGCGTGGCGTCCGACGGCGACGCGTTGCAGATCACCTGGATGGCACGCCTGCTCGACCCGGTGGCCTCGATCGTGGTCACGGTGCAGGACCACCTGTGGGCGAGTGCGGCGATGGACCTGGGTGCCGACCGCGTCGTGTGCCGCGATCCGGTCGCGTCGAGGCTGGTCGGTCTCCGGGTGCCCGTCGTCGGCGGGCGATGTCGTCGCCTGCTCGCCTCGGTGGTGGGCCTCGTCGTCACCGAGCGTTCCGTGCTGCCCGCGGAGGTGGGCCGTGCGCCGGCGGCTTGTGGGCCGTCGGTGGTCGCCGTGGTGCGTGACGGCGCGCGTCACTGGTGCGAACACCCCGCGGTGGCCGAGTTGCGGGAGTGCGACCGGCTGCTGGTGCTCGGCGCCGTCCCGTCCGGGACCGGAGAGGTCGACCTGTGAGGAAGGAGTCGGTCATGGCGGACAGGGCGGCGGGAACGGCGGTCGGGCCCATGGTGATCGCGGCGGTGGAGCAGCACCGCTCACCGGGGCAACGTCTCCTTCACGACCCGTTGGCGGTCTCGGTGCTGCCGCCGTTGTCGAGGTGGGTGGTAGGACTGGCCCGACGACCGAGGGTCCGTGCGGCGCTGATCAGGGCGTCGGAGCGGGCCGCGCCCGGTGTCTGGGGTGGTGTCGCGTGCCGCAAGCGCTACATCGACGACGAGTTCGTCCGGGCGTTGGAGGACGGGATCGGGTCCGTGGTGGTCCTGGGTGCGGGTCTGGACACCCGTGCCACCGGTTGGGTGTTCCCGCGGGTGCGGCCGTGTTCGAGGTGGACCTGCCGGTCAACGTCGAGCACAAGCGCAGGCGCTTGCCCGCCGCAGACGGGGTGACCCTGGTGCCGATCGACTTCGACACCGAGGACCTCCGCGCGGTCCTGGCCGCACACGGCTACCACACCGGCGACCGGTGCCTGGTCGTGTGGGAAGGGGTGACCCAGTACCTCACCGAGGACGGGGTGCGCAGGACCTTCGACTTCCTCGCGGACCAGGCGCCCGGCAGCCGATTGGTGTTCACCTACGTCGTGAAGGACTTCCTGGACGGCGACGAGATGTACGGCTCCGAGGCGCTGCACCGGCGGTTCGTGGCCGGGCGGCCGCTCTGGCGGTTCGGGCTGCGCCCGCACGAGGTGGGTGCGTTCCTGACCGAGCGCGGCTGGCGCGAGGTGGAGCAGATGGGTCCGGGGGACTTCGACGCGCGTTACGTGCGCGGTACCGGACGGGCCGTGCCGATCTCACCGTTGGAGCGCACCGTGCTGGCCGAGAAGCGCTGAGCGGGACCGCGCCGTGGTGTCCGGACGACCTGGCCCGACCGACCACTCCGCAGACGACGTGGGCGGTGCCGCACCAGCTCCGGGAGTCGATCGCACGGCACGCACAAGAAGGGGGCCTCCATGCCCGCGAACGGAACGACAGCGTTGGCGGAGGTCGCCGGCCGAGCCGGCCGCGACGCGCACGGCGTGCCGGTCGACCTCCTCGACGGGTACCTGGAGGGCTTGGACGAGGTCAGCACGACGCGGCGCCGGTTGGGACCCGACCAACTCCGGATCCGGCGCGAAGCCGGTGCCCGGGCGGCCGAGCAGGGCGTGCCCCTGCACGAGGTGATCGACCTGCACCTGAGCGCCACCTGGCTGGCGTGGCCGTTGTTGTCCGGGGTGCGGGAGGTGATCGACGCCGATGCCGTCCGCGCCGCAGGCGAGGCGGTGTTCAAGGCTGCCGACGCGGCGGTCATGGCCGTGTCGGCGGGTTATGAGAAGGCTCAGCGGTGGTCGGTGCGCCAGGAGGAGTCGTTCCGCCGGGAGTTCGTCGACGACCTGCTCGACGGGCGCAACCTGGGTCAGCTGGCCGAGCGGGCGGAGCGGTTCGGGCTGCGGTTGGCGGGCAGCAACGTCGTGGCGGCCGTGCGCGCCGCGCAGCCGGTGGTCGACGGCGGCGAGGTCGTCAGGGCGGTGGAGATCTCGCTGCACGTGCGGCTGGACTCCCGCGACGCTCTCATCACCACCAAGAACGACCTGCTCGTCTGCGTCGCTCCCCAGGCGATGAGCGGAGTCCTCGACGAGTTCGTGCGCCAGGTGGCCGCAGCCCTGGGGGCCGACCAGTCGTGGTCGGTCGGTGTCGGTCGTGTCCACTCGGGACCGGGTGGTGTGGTGCGCTCCTTCGAGCAGGCCAAGTACGCGCTGGACATCGCCGAGCGCTTGGCGCTGGCCGGACGCGTGCACCGGGCCGAGGACCTGCTGGTCTACCAGGTGTTGCTGCGCGACAGCGCCGCGCTGGCCGACCTGGTGTCCGTTGTGCTGGAACCCCTGCACGCAGTGCGCGGCGGCGCCGAACCCCTGCTGGACACGCTGTCCGCCTACTTCGCCCACGGGCAGGTCGCCACCGCGTGCGCCCGCGAGCTGCACGTGGGCGTCCGGACGGTGACCTACCGCCTCCAGCGCGTCAAGGAGCTGACGGGCTACTCGGTGGAGGACCCGTCACAGGCACTGTCGCTGCACATCGCGGTTCTCGGCGCCAAGCTGCTGGGACTACCGACCGACCAGGCCTCGTAGGACCGTTCGTTGCCGATGTCCGGCAATGAACGGTGTGGTCTGGCCGCCGGGTTCCCACGTTGTCCCGGCCCCTGGGTCGGGGAACAATTGCAGCAGGTCAAGGGCTTGAGGGCGAGGGTATTGGCGGCCGGGGACGGAGCACTCCATGGACGCTTGGCTGGTCTGGTTGTTGCTCGGGTTGTTGCTGGGAACGGTCGAGGCCTTCACCTTCACCGCGGCGCTGGGCATCCTGGGCGGGGCAGCGTTGCTCACCGCCGGGGCCGCCGGTGTCGGGTTGCCGCTGCCGGCGCAGTTCGTGGTGTTCGCCGTCGTCTCGGCCCTGGGTCTGCTGCTGGTCCGCCCACTCGCCCGCGACCACCTGCGCAGGCCGCGGTCCGCGCGGTTCGGGGTGGATGCGCTGGTGGGGGAGTCCGGTTACGTGCTCCGCGAGGTGACGCGGCACGACGGCCGGGTGCGGATCGCGGGGGAGGAGTGGACGGCGCGGCCGTTCGACGACGCCTTGGTGATCCCCGAGGGCGTCACCGTGCAGGTTCTGCGGATCAGCGGCAGCACCGCATTCGTCTACCCGGGGAGTGAGTAGTGGAAGCTTCAGCGATCGTCGGCGTGGCCATCGTGCTGCTGGTGGTGCTCGTGATGTTGAGCGCGGTGCGGATCGTGCCCCAGGCACGGGCCCGCAACGTGGAGCGGCTGGGCCGGTTCCAGCGCACCCTGCAACCGGGGCTCAACATGGTGATCCCGTTCATCGACCGGGTGCACCCGGCGATCGACCTGCGCGAGCAGGTGGTGTCGTTCCAGCCGCAGCCGGTCATCACCGAGGACAACCTGGTGGTGGAGATCGACACGGTGCTGTACTTCCAGGTCACCGACCCGCGCGCGGCGTTCTACGAGATCGCCAGCTACCTGCAGGCGGTGGAGCAGTTGACCGTCACCACGCTGCGCAACGTGGTCGGGTCGATGGACCTGGAGCGCACGCTCACCTCCCGCGACACGATCAACAGCCAGCTGCGCGGCGTGCTCGACGACGCCACCGGCAAGTGGGGACTGCGGGTCAACCGCGTGGAGATCAAGGCCATCGACCCGCCGCGCACCATCAAGGACGCGATGGAGAAGCAGATGCGCGCCGAGCGGGACAAGCGCGCCGCGATCCTGACCGCCGAGGGGCAGAGGCAGTCGCAGATCCTGACCGCCGAGGGCGACAAGCAGGCGGCCGTGCTGCGTGCCGAGGGTGAACGGGCGGCGGAGATCCTCAAGGCCGAGGGGCAGTCGCGGGCGATCGACCAGGTGTTCCAGGCCGTGCACCGCAACGACCCCGACCCGAAGCTGCTGGCCTACCAGTACCTGCAGATGCTGCCGCAGCTGGCGCAGGGGCCGGGCAACACGTTCTGGGTGATCCCCAGCGAGGTGACCTCGGCGTTGCAGGGCGTCTCCCGGGCCTTCACCGAGGCGCTGCCGAAGATCCAGGCCACCGCGCCCGCCGCCACCGTCGACGACGCGGCGGCCCGCGCGGCCGACGATGCGAACAGGGCTGCCGAAGCCGCGGCCGAAGCGGTCGCCGACGCCGAGACCGCGGGCCGGGTGACCACGCCCGCTTGACCGATCCCCCGCCAGGGGCGGTCCTCTCGGGGACCGATCACCGCACCGGAGTGCTGCCGACCAAGGCGTGCTCCGGTGCGCTCGTCCTGTGTTGAATCGTCACGCGGTGCCCTCGGACCGAGGAGGGGGATTTGATCGACGCCACGATCCGGATCGTGCGGCGGTTGCGCTGGACCACGGTGCTCGTGCGCGGCCTGGACGACCTGACGTGGCCCGCCCAGTACGCCGTGTCGGAGGCGGTAGCGACCCTGGCGGTTCGGCGCCTGCGCCGTCGCGGTCGCGTGATGTTGCTGTGCGGCCTGCTGCTGTTCGCCGGATTCGTCACGGGCGCCGTCCTCTTGGAGGACAGGGCGCACGAGCTGCTCTCGACGGGTCGGACCGCGCCGGGTGTCGTGGTCGGCACGGAACCGGGCTTCCGCGGCGCGGCCGGTTCGATCGAGGTGAGGTACACCGTCGAGGGCGAGGAGCGGACCCGCTGGATGAACCTCGACGACACCAGCCCGGTGCTGGACGTGGACGACCGGATCACGGTGTTCTACGACCCGCTGGACCCGGAGCGCATCGCCGCGCCGGGGGTGGCCAACGATCCTGTCTGGGCTGCCTACGCGACCATCGTCGCTTTCGTGGTGTCGGTGGTGCTGCTGCCGCCGGGGGCGATCGGGTCGATCAGGTGGGGTCGCCGCCTTCGGGCCGTGCGTCGTCACGGTTGGCGGCGAGGGCTGGTCGAGGCTGCTGGCAAGCGGCTCAACCACATCCGCTTCCTCGACGACCCCTCAGGCCGCGCCATGGCCGCCGTGACCACCTACCCGGTCAACCACTCGATCCCGCCGGAGTTCCGCACCGGTGAGGTCCTCGTCGGTGGCCGCGGCCGGCGCTTGACGCTGGTGTTCACCCTCGGTCCCGTTCTCGCCGCCGCACGGGCGGTCCGGGCAGGGGCACGGGATTCGGGCTGAGAGGACCGGGGAGTTCCCCATGACCGACCTTCGTCGGCTCGCCGTCGTGATCACGGGAGCGGGTTCTGGTATCGGGTTGCGCGCGGCGCGGCAGTTGGCCGAGCGCGGCCACCGGGTGTTCGCCGTGTGCCGTGATCGGCGGCGAGGTGAGGACGCGTTGGCCCGGATCAACGCGACCGCGCGGGAACCGGCGCGGTTGGTGCTCGCCGACATGGCCGAGTCGGACGGCCTGGACGCCGTCGCGGCCTCGGTGGCGCAGCACGTCGACCACCTCGACGTGGTGATCCACAACGCGGCGAACTTCGACCAGTCGCTGCGCCGACCTCGGTACACGTCGGCCGGGCACGAGCTGATCTGGGCGACCAACCACGTGGGGCCCTTCCGGCTGACGGCCGCGCTCAGCGGGCTGCTGCGGGCGGCGCCCACCCGAAAGTGGTCACCGTGGCCAGCAAGGGACTGGTCACCATGCCCCGCATCGGGATCCGCTTCGACCACTTGGACGGCGTCGGCTGGTACAGCCCGACCAGGGCCTACTACCACTCGAAGCTGGCCCAGATCATGTTCAGCTTCGAGCTGGCGTCGAGGACCGCCGGCCACGTGGACGTCACGTGCGTCCGGGTGCCCGCGGTGCGGCTGGACGCCGACCGGCTGGCCGCCATGCCGCGGCTGTTGCGCGTGCTGTACGCGCCGAAGAACCGGCTGGCCGCCTCTCCGGAGGACCTGGCCGCCACCTGTGTGCGGATCACCGAGGGCGGCGGTGAACAGAGGGACGGGACCGTTCACGGCGTCTACGTCGATGAGCGCAGGCGGCCCGTGAACGCGCCCGCGTTCGCCTGCGACCGGGCGGCCCGTGAACGACTCTGGTCGGTCACGCAGGCTCTCGCCGGGAACCTGTCGTGGGCGTGGTGGGACGACAACCGGTGACCGGCGTCCGGGCTGACGGCGTGAGCTAGCGCCCCAGTGCCGCGAACGCCTGGTCGATCAGCGAGCGGAGGTCGTCGGCGCCGTCGCCCTCGACCCACGCGGTCAGGGCGGTGGCGAGGGCCGCCGTGGCTGCTGCGGCGATCACGCGCAGCCGCAGGTCGACCGGTCGTCGTTCGCGGTCGGCGAGCGCGGCGGCGAGCAGGTCGCCGGTGGCGGCGGTGTTGCGCCACTGCCGCGCTTGCAGAGCGGGGGTGGTCACGATCAGCCGCGTTCGGGCGTAGACGGCGTCGCGGTCGGTGTCGAGGACCGCGTCCAAGCCGGTGCGCAGCGCCTCCAGCGGGCTCTCCTCGCCGGGGCGGGCGCGGACCAGGTCGGCGATGAACGGGTCGTAGTCGTCGTCCTCGACCACGGCTTCCTTGGTGGGGAAGTAGCGGAAGAAGGTCATGTGCGACACGCCCGCCGCGGCGGCGACCTCCTCGACGGTCGTGGCGTCATAGCCCTGGTCGAGGAACAGCCGCAGCGCGTGTTCCTGGATCGCGCGGCGGGTGCGCGCCTTGCGCTGCTCGCGCGACCCTCCTCGCCCTGCCTGGTTGGTCACCGGTCAAGCATGACCGCCAGCGCCCGGCGCAGTGCGTCCGGCTCCGGCTTGCCCCGCCAGGCCAGGTGGCCGCCCGGGCGCACCAGCAGCGCCTCGCCGTCGCGGTGTACGTGCCGGACGTCGCCGAGCGCGTCGGGGGCGACCGCGGCGCAGCCGTCGTCCCGTGGTGTGGCGAGGGTCGAGCCGAACCGGTCGGTCGACGCGAACTCCGGCACCCGGTCACCGATCCTGGGCCGTCGACCGAACGGCGAGCGGGCGTAGTTGGTGCGCAGCTGAGAGGCCCGTTCCCAGATCAGCTTCTCCGCCGCTGGGAGGCTCATCAGGGGAACAGCACGCGGTCGCGCACCAGCCTGCTCGCGGTGGATTCACCCAGCACGAGCCCGGTGAGGCCGCTGGTGGCACCCAGTCCCAGGACGAGTTCGAGCGCGATGGTGCCCAGGTGCGGCTCGTCCCGGGTGGCGGTGGCCAGGAAGATCAGCACGAACGGCAGGGCAAGACCGTCGTTGAGGCCGGACTCGACGTTGAGCAGGCGGCGCAGCCGCAGCGGCACGTCCGCGCGCCCGACGATCGCCGAGGCGAACACCGGGTCGGTGGGGGACAGGATCGCGCCGACCAGCAGCGCGGTCGTCCAGTCCAGCCCGGCCAGGAAGTGCGCGGGCACCGCGATCCCGATCATGGTCAGCGGCATCGCCAGGCCCAGCGCCCGTCCCGACAGCCGCCACCCCTCGCGCAGCGCGGCAGACCGGCGCGCTGGCCGTCGGTGAACAGCACGGTGAACAGCGCAAGGTCCGCCAGCCCGGTGACGAACACGCCGTCGGACGGGATGTCGATCAGGCCGAAACCACCCTGACCGATCAGGGCTCCCGCCACCAGGAACAGCAGGGCTGTGGACAGCACGGTGCGCGCGGCCAGGCTGGAGAGCGACACGCTGATCAGCAGTACGAGCCCGAAAGCGAGCACCAGCGCCATGAGGGGTCCCGTCGTCGACGAAACACCCCATCGCGTCGCGACGGGGCGTGCCGACCAGACTTCCCGGCGCTCCAAGCGCAAAGATGCCGCAAACCTGTGCGGAGGCGCGAATCGATCCGTTCGGGTAACGGAGCCGATGTCCGGATCGATAAGGTGCGCAGTGCTGTCGCCTGTCCGGTGGCGGCATGGTGTGCCGGGAAGTCTGGTCGGCGATTCGGAGAACCGTCGTCCTTCCCGGAGTCGCCATGAGACGCTTGTCGCTGATCCACGCCGTGCTTGCGGTGCACGCAGGCTGCGCCGCGGCCAACCTGGTCCTGGCTCTCGTCTGGTCGAGTTGGGTGCTCGGCATCGTCGGCGCCGCCTGGGCTTTGGTGGCCGCACTGCTGTTCGCCATCCGCGAGGATGGTGGACCGGCTTCGGAAGTGGTCGAGGCGACGGTGACGCCTTGTGGCGAACCCGTCGTCCTGCCCGCCTCCTGACCCGGGGCGCCCGGCGGCAGGGCGCTGTCGACCTCCGACCTCCGCCCGCCTCGACGACGGCTCGGGGCGGGCGGGTATGGTTCGGGCCTGGTACCCCGTGGTGCCACAGGTGTGCCGGGAAGTCTGGTCGGCGTCCCCGCCCCGACGCACCCGGAGTTGATCTTGAAGCCGTCACCCGCCCCGCCGAGTGCGTCTCCTTCGCCCTCCGGTGCCCCGAGCCTCGATCGGTCCCGCGGCTACCGTCCGGAGTTGCAAGGACTGCGGGCGCTCGCGGTCGTGCTGGTGGTCGTCTACCACGTGTGGCTGGGTCGGGTCTCCGGCGGCGTGGACGTCTTCTTCCTCATCTCGGGCTTCCTGGTGACCGGGCAGTTGGTGAGGGCGGCCGGACGCGGCCCGATCGAGTTGGTCCCGCTGTGGGGTCGGATGGTCAAGCGCCTGTTCCCGGCGGCGTTGACCGTGCTGCTCGCCCTGGTCGCGGTGTGCGTGGTGGCGCTGCCGGAGAACCGGTGGTTCCAGACCATCCGCGAGGTCGTCGCCGCCGCGCTGTACCTGGAGAACTGGCAACTGGCGGCTGACGCGGCGGACTACTTCAACCAGCACGACGAGGCCAGCGTCGTCCAGCACTTCTGGTCGCTGTCGATCCAGGGCCAGTTCTACCTGGTCTGGCCGCTGTTGGTGGTGGCCGTGGTCTGGGTGGGCCGCCGCGCCGCCGCGGACGTGCGCCGCTCGGTCGGCGTCCTGCTGGTCGCCGTCTTCGGTGGCTCGCTGGTGTTCTCGGTGGTCCTCACCGCGGCGAACCAGCCGTTGGCGTACTTCCACTCGTTGACCAGGGCGTGGGAGTTCGCGCTCGGCGGCCTGCTGGCCCTGGTCGTCGATTCGGTGGCGCTGCGTGCGTGGGCGCGGGTCGTTCTCGGGTGGCTCGGAGTCCTCGGGCTGGTGGCCTGTGGGCTGGTGCTCACGGTCGGCAGCGTGTTTCCCGGTTGGGCCGCTTTGTGGCCGACGCTGTGCGGCGCCGCGGTCATCGCCGCCGGAGCCACGGGCAGCCGAGCGGGCGCCGACCGGTTGCTGTCGGCCCGCCCGGTCCGCTACGTCGGCGACCTGAGCTACGCGTTGTACCTGTGGCACTGGCCGGTGCTCGTGCTGTATCTGGTGGTGCGCGGGCGTGAGGAGGTTGGCTGGCTCGGGGGCGCGGTGGTGATCGGGCTGTCCGTCGTGCTGGCCGTGGCGACCCACCACCTGGTCGAAGCTCCGGTGCGCCGCTCCGCGGTCGGTGAGGTCCGTGCGTGGCGCGCCCATGCGCTGGGGGCGACGGCGATGGTGCCGGTGCTGGTGGCCGCGTTCGCCTGGCAGGCGGTCAGTGACCGCAAGGCCGCCTCCTACGAGTTGCTGGTCGACGACCTCGACCACCCCGGCGCGTTGGCCCGGATGCCCGACTTCGAGTACTGGGGCTCGGAGGACGCGACCGTGATCCCGCCACTGGTCTCGCTGCGCGACGACTTCGCCGCGATCGAAGGGAGCACGTGCGGCTTCTCGCCACGCAATCCGCGCGACCTCTACGTGTGCACCTCGCCCAGTTCCGCCGAACCGGCCAGACGGATCGCCGTCGTGGGCGACTCGCACATGCAGCAGTACCTCGCGGCGCTGTGGCCGGTGGCGAAGGAACGGGACTGGCAGATCATCTCCGTGCTCAAGGGCGCGTGCCCGTTCTCAGCCGACGCCGACGCGATGCCCGGGGACGCCAGGTGCATCCAGTGGAACGCCGACCTCGTCGACGAGCTCGCCGACCTGCGCCCGGACCTCGTCGTCGCCAACGGCACGCGCAACGTCCGGATCGGACTGACGGAGACCACACCGGAGGGTTTCGTCGCCCAGTGGCGCAAGCTGGCCGAGGTGGGGTTGTCCGTGCTGGCGGTCCGGGACAACCCGCGGTTCTCGGTCTCCCCGGCGGAGTGCGCCGCCGCCCACGGGTTCGACCCGGGTGCGTGTGCCGCACCACGGTTCGACCTGCTCGCGCCGGAGCCGCCGTGGGCGAGTCTTCCGGACGTGCCGCCCAACGTGTCGTTCGCGGACTTCAGCGACTACCTCTGCGAGGACGAAACCTGTCCACCGATCATCGGCAACGTCTTCGTCTACCTCGACGACAACCACCTGAGCTCGACGTACGCGACCACCATGGCGCCGTTCGTGGAAGCCGTCCTGCTCCCGCTGCTGGGACTGGAGGAGAACGGGTGGTGACGGGCGCGGGTCAGGTGAGGTCGGCGAACGCCTCCACCTGCCGGGTGCGGCCGGCGACGATGAGGATGTCGCCGCGTTCGACGACCGTGTCGGCGCTGGCGTAGGAGAAGTCCCGGCCGGAGCGCTTGACCGCCACGACGGTGACGCCGTGGCGGGTGCGCAGCCTGCTGTCGGCCAGGGGCACGCCGACGGCCTCGGTCGGCGCGGTGGTCTTGACCATGGGGTAGTCGTCGTCGAACTCGATGTAGTCTAGCATGCGGCCGGTCACCATGTGCGCGACGCGCTCGCCCATCTCGTGCTCGGGCAGCACGACGTGGTGGGCGCCCATGCGCCGGAGGATGTGGCCGTGGCGGCGGCTGTTGGTCTTGGTCCAGATGTGGGGGGCGTCGAAGTCGACCAGCAGGGCGGTGGTGAGGCTGCTCGCCTCCAACTCCGAGCCGATGGCCACGACCGCGCGCCGGTAGTCGTGGACGCCGAGCTGCCGCAGGGCGGTCTCGTCGGTGGAGTCGGCGACCGCGGCGTGGGTGAGGTCGTCGGCGTAGCGCTGCACGAGCGCGGGGTCGGAGTCGATGCCCAGCACCTGCGAGCCGTGCGCGGTCAACTCGTGGGCCGGGCAGGCGCCGAAGCGGCCCAGCCGATGACGGCGATGCGGTTGGGGCAGGCGGTGTCGTGGTCAGCCAACGATCGGTCGCTCCTCGGGTTGAGGTTGTCCCCGTGAACCGGACACCCTGATCCCAGACAGCGGTCTGGGGAAGGATGCTCCCCGTGTCAGGCAAGTCGAAGTATCCCGAGCAGTTCCGCAAAGACGCCGTCGAGTTGGCCCGCTCCTCGGACCGGCCGTTGCGGCAGGTCGCCCGCGAGCTGGGCGTCAACCACGAGACCCTGCGCAACTGGGTTCGCACCGCCGAACAGGCGCAGGCCGGACGGGTCGACGCGGCGCCCGCGGTGGACCAGGGGGAGCTGCGGGCGCTGCGCAAGCGCGTGGCGGAGCTCGAACTGGAGAAGGAGATCCTGCGCAAAGCCGCCGCGTATTTTGCCAAGGAGATGGGTCGTTGACCCGCAGCTACCGGTTCATCTCCGAACACCGCGCCGTCTTCGGCGTCACCCGGCTGTGCAGGGTCCTGGGCGTGCGGCGCCCCGGCTTCTACGAATGGCTCGCCGCCACCCCGAACCGGGCGGAGCGGGCCGCGGACGACGAGCGCCTGGCCGCCGGGATCGCCGAGGTCCACGCCCGCCACCGGGGCGCGTACGGGCGTCCGCGGATCGTCGCCACGCTGCGCCGCCGCGGACGCCGTGTGAACCACAAACGGGTCGGCCGGGTCATGCGCGAGCGCGGGGTCGTCGGCCTCACCCGCAGACGACGCAGATCCCTGACCAGGCCCGATGTCGTGGCGGCACCGGTGCCGGACCTGATCGGCCGCGACTTCACCGCCCCGGCGCCTGGTCGGCGGCTGGTCGGCGACATCACCTACCTGCCCACCCGGGAGGGCTGGCTCTACCTGGCCACGGTCATCGACCTGCACAACCGGGAGGTCATCGGACATGCCATGGCCGACCACATGCGCGCCGACCTCGTCCGCGACGCCCTCAACCTCGCCGTCCGACGCAGCCTGACCAGCGACGACGCGATCTTCCACGCCGACCGCGGGACTCAATACACCTCCGGACTGTTCCGCTCCGCGCTCGCAGGTCACGGCATCCGGCCGTCGGTGGGGCGGACCGGGTCCTGCTTCGACAACGCCGTCGCCGAGTCGTTCTTCGCCACCCTCAAGACCGAGATCGGCACCACCGTCTGGTACACCCGCGACGACGCCCGACGCGACGTCTTCGCCTACCTCGGCTACTACAACCACGACCGTCTACATTCGACACTCAACTACCGAACCCCGCACGAAACCCGTGTCGGCTATCGTCAAGGTCTCGCCCTCGTGGCATGAAATCCGGTGTCCGGTCCTCGGGGACAACCTCATTCTGCGTCGTTGTGCTCCATGAGCCACGCCACCCTCTCCGCAGCGATCAGTCAACCGACGAGCAGGAATTCCTGGTTGAGGACTGTTCTCGCCTGACCGCATGCCGGTTTCGATCAAGAGGGGCACAGGTGCTTTCGCCCGGAGGTAGCCGACGTTGCACGACGTGCGCATCGGGTCATTCCGCTTCACGATGCGGTTACATGCGGTGACATCATCACTCGCCAAGGCTGGTTCGGACACTTTCGATGGATTTGGCGGCACGCGGCGGGCGCAGGGGCATTGAAGAGATGATCCACACGTTCAGCGGCGGACCTACCCGGCCGGATGGTTCGAGGTCACCCGTCGGAACGACAACCGGGTCTCGACCTGGAAATCGGTCGACGCTTTGGCGACACTGCAGAACAGGGGAGTCGGGAGCTAAGGCGATCATGCCCACTTATCGTGTCATGACCTGGAACATCCAATCGTTGAGCGTCAACAAGGTCGCGGTCCCGGGTTTGGCAAGTGCCATCGCACGGACTGTGGTGGCGCAGGACATCGACATCCTGCTGGTGCTGGAGGTCCGCCTGCGCGACGCCGTGAACGTCATGAACACCCTGGCACAGGAGTTGCACGACGCCGAGGTAGCCTTCCGCGAGGTCAAGGGTAAGCTGGCGCTGAAGGGTTGCTGGCGCACCCCGTTCCTGTCACACCCGACCGGCACGGAGCGGTACTGTGCGTTCGTCCGCGACCTCGACGCCGTGCGTCCGGTAGCCCCGTCTTCCTCAGGCACGGTGGGCACGGAGGTCGCCCCGGTGGCGGACCTGACCGCGCAGACGTTCGAGGTGTGGCCCTCGTTCGACTGGACCAGGGCCGCGGCAGGAGCGACCACGGCACCCCCGACCTTCCCGGTGGTCGAGACGTTCGCCAGGTCCAGGACGCGCGACGTGGTCTTCCCCGGGCGGGAGTTCGCCGCCGGCGTCGGCTTCCGGTTGCCTGCGTTGATGATGTTCATGCTGCGCGGCGGCGACGCAACGCGCAAACACCTCTTCCCGTTCGTCGTCTGCCACTACGGGGCCGTGCGCAGCGACGCCGTCCGCAACCAGCTCGCCAACCACCAACTGCTGGCGTCCACCCAGCTCCACATCGCCCAGATGTTCAGCCCGCCCCTTCCCGGCCCGAACCAGCAGGGCGAGAGTCGGCACATCATGATCACCACTGGCGCCGATCAGGAACCGGTCCCGGTCCACGAGATCTGCTTCACCGGCGACTACAACCTCGATTTCCTCAAGAACGACGAGTCCGGCGACGAGGCCCGCAGGAAGTACCAGTACCACTGGCTTACCCCGACGAGGGCCAAGGGCGGGTCGCGCTCGCCCTCCGCGGCCGGGACGCCCGCGGGTCCGCCGTACCCGAGCAAGCCCTACCCGCCGACGCCGCCGCTGACCCGGCCGGACAAGGCGTGGGTGATCAAGCAACAACTGCGCGCGGCGATCACCACCAAGGGCACGATCCTCCATTATCCCAAGCAGTTTTCCGGCACCACGGGCTGGACGAGCCACTGCTTCGACAACTTCTTCTACGGCGGCCGGATGCTGCACAACGCCGCGTTGGCGGCAGACGGGGACGCGGGGCGCGTCGTCCCCGTCCCGGACAACGTGGTGCGGTCCGGAACCGCCAGGCGCGACGCGCCGGAACAACTGGACCTCACCGCCGCCGCCGTGGCCCAGCTCAAGCTACGAACCGAGGACATCCTCCACACCGACGCCCGCGGCCTGTACATCCCGTACCGGAGCCTGCCCCCGAAGGGGAAGCTGATCGGCGCGCGGCTCCTCAGCGACCACCTCCCCGTCGTCCTCCAGTTCGACGTGGCCTGAACGGACCGATCGCGCATGGACGTCGACGAACTCAAGCGGAAGGTCCGCGCCGGCTTGAAGCGGACGCCGTTCTCGATATCGGGTGCCACCCTGGCCGCCGCCGATCTCACCGCGCTGTTCACCGCCGCGTGGGGCAAGGACGAACTCACCCTCACCGGCGCCGGGGAGGTCGGCGACGACGCGACCGGGATCGTGCTCTCCGGGACGCTGCCCGTCCTCGCCAAGCTGACGAACAAGCGGGTGACGGCGACCTTCCGCGTCGACGGTGGGCGGGTCACCCTCCGCGTGGAGCTGGACAAGATCGACTCACTGCGGTTGTCCGACTGCTTCGGGCAGCTCGAGCACGGGGTGTTCCGGCGGTACGCGCTCACCGCCGCGACCCTGGCGCTGGACTCGGCGAACCACCCCCGCCTGCCCGACGACTTCCCGAAGGGGTTCGGCCTCCCGGCCCACCCGGACCGGATCAGGAAGAACACGGTGCTGGGCCTGGGTGTCACCGGCACGCTCTCACCGGGCACGACCACCGGGGACGTCGTCGCCTGGCTGCTTCCGAAAACGTCGTACTCCGTGAGCGGCGCGCTCGCGCTGCCGTGCGATCAGCTCGGCGTCGCGCTGACGGCGCGGACCATCGAACCGGTGACGATCCTGAACAGGTTCGAGGTCTCCTGCGCGCTGAGCCTCGTCGCCGGAGCGCTCGCCGACGGCGACGCCCTGCTCGGGGTGACCAACCTGATGCAGGTGGCCGGCACGGTCACCGCGAAGGTCGGGAACAACCGGTCGCTGACCCTGCCCTTCAGCGCCCGGTGCACCACCTCCACGCCGTCGGTGCTCACCCTGCCCTGCCTCCCGGCAAGGACGACCGCTGTTACGCTCGCCGAGATCGGAGCGCTCCTGGACCCCGTGGTGGCCGAGCACGTCAAAGGCCTCCCTGCCCTGTCCGGCGCGCAATTGCGCCGCCTCGACATCACCCTCGCTCCGCGCAAGCGGGAGGTCCTCGCCGTCGGGGCGACCGTCGGCTGGACCTCGTCGGATGCCCTGCGACTGTTCGACGGGCTGCTCGCGGTGAAGGACCTCGAGGTCTCCTTCACCTACCTGCCGGCACGGCCGTCCGGGCAGCGGGTCACCGCGGAGGTGACCGGGAAGGCCGCCGTCAAGAACTGCGCCCTGACCGTGCGGCTGCAGATGCCGTCCCGGACCGTCTCCGCCGAACTGGCGCCGAACTGCGCGGCGGATCTCACCGAGCTGGTCAAGCAGCTCGCCGACGGCATCCCGCTGCCGGACCTCACCGCGACCGGACTGCTGATCGGCGGGATCGGCAAGGACCTGCGCCTGCGCGCCGCCCTCCGCTCGGCGTGGCAGCCGTTCGGCACCGGCGTCAAGGTCGAGTTGACGGATCTGGTCCTGGACCTGACCCGACTCGCGGGCAAGGTCGGCGCCTCGATCGGCGCGACGATGAGGCTCGGCGCGGTCGAACTCCACGGCACCGGTCTGTACGACTTCACCTCCCGGCAGTGGGCGTTCGAGTTCGCCACGTCGACCGGCGTCACCCTGTCGGTGAAGACCCTGGTCCAGCAGCTCAAGACGATCTTCAACGTCGAGCCGCCCGGCACCGCCCCGGACATCACGGTCGACGCCTTCTCCCTGTCCTTCACCAAGGATTCCTACGTCCTCACGTGCTCGACCTCCGTGGAGGTCGACGGCGTGCACCTCCAGGCGGCGGTCGAGGTCACCAAGGACAAGTACGCCGGCCGGGTGGTCATCGGGGACCTGCTGTTCGAGGGTGCCGTCCAGGGCAGGAGGCTGTGCCTGTCCTGGACCGCGCCGAAGGGCCGGAACGTGACCCTGCGGGCCTTGGTCGAAGCACTCGGTGTCGCCGATCCCGGGCTGTCCGGTCTTCTGGATGTGCGCGTGACCGGTGCCGCGCTGGTGGCCGAGAAGGGGGAGGGTGTGGCGTGGGCCGCGACCACGACCAAGGGCCGGGTGTTCGGTGTCGCGCTGCCCGGGACGAAGAAGTGGTGCCTGGTGGTCGACGCCTCCCTGTCGGCCGGGCTGTCCGCGCTGCCGGTCGTCGGCCCGTACATCCCGCCCGAGGTGGACGTGCGGATCAGCGCGGTCCGGTTCGTCCAGGCCGGCGCCCGGTTCGGGACGGACGCGGCCAAGGCGACCGAACTGCTGAAGGCGCTGCCGGGGATCACCCACCCACCGACGGTGCCCGACGACGTCACCTCTCGCCACTGCGTGTGCGTCACGATCGGTAAGGACTCGCGCTGGTACTGCTCCACCTCCGGGCGCCAGGGTGCGCGAGCGGTCCTCCCGGCCGGTGGCACGTCGCTGGAAACAGTGCGAACGCAGGCGCCGACGGCGTGGCACACCGTTGACAAGCGGGTCGGCCCCCTGTCGGTGCATCGGATCGGCGTGCGGATCCATGGCGGCAAGTTGTGGCTGATGGTCGACGGGGGGCTGCGGCTGGCCGGTGTCTCGGTCTCCGCACTGGGGCTGGGCATCGGGTTCCCACCGGGTGATCCGAGCAAGGTCGAGTTCGCCTTGGACGGGCTCGCGGTCGACTACGCGAACCGACCGCTGCGCATCAGCGGCGCCCTCTCCCGGCAGCAGCCCCCCGCCGGCTACGACCTGGTGCTGGTCGGGCTGCTCTCGCTCTCCACGCCGAAGATCGGGATGGCGGTCGTCGGCTCGTACGCGGTCGGCAGCGACGGCACCGTCTCGTTCTTCCTGTTCGGTGAGCTGTCCGGGCTCAAGGTCGGTGCACCGCCGGTTCTGCTGGAGGGCCTGACCGCGGGAGTGGGCTACAACAGCGCGGTCGTCGTGCCACCGGTCGAGTCGATCGCCGAGTTCCCGCTCGTCGCCGGGCTGACCGACCCCGATCGCTTCCCGGTCAAGCAACCGCCGCACAAGGTGATCGAGGCGATCACCGCGCACATCAGTCCCGCACCCGGTCGGATCTGGCTGGCCGCGGGCGTGCAGGTGTCGCTGTTCGAGTTCATCGAGCTCCGAGCGCTGCTGCTGCTCCAGGTCGGGGTGGACTTCACGCTGCACCTGCTGGGGCTGGCCACTGCCACGTTCCCCAAGGCCGGTGTCGTCAAGCCCTACGCACGAGTCGTCCTGCAGGTGCGCGCGAGCTACCAGGCGTCCACCGGCGAGATCGCCGTGCTGGGCCTGATCACCCGCGATTCGTTCCTGCTGCACCCCGACTGCCGCCTCACCGGCGGGTTCGCGTTCTGCATCTGGGTCCCGCCATCACCGCTGCGCGGAGACTTCGTGCTCACCGTCGGCGGCTACCACCCGGACTACAGGCCACCGAGGCACTTCCCGGCGGTCCCGAGGGTCGGCCTGGACTGGCGGCTCTCCGGCTCGTTGACCATCACCGGCCAGTGGTACGCCGCGCTCACCCCTGCGGCGTTCATGCTCGGCGGGAAACTGGACGTCGACTTCCACGCCAAGGCCGCGCACGCCTGGCTGCACGCCGAGCTCAACGCGCTGATCCAGTGGGAGCCCTTCTCCTACGACGTCCTGGTGGGGGTGCGGGCCGGCGCCAAGCTCAATGTCGCGTTCCACCCGAGGGTGGAGGTCGGTGTCGACGTCCGGCTGTGGGGGCCGCCCACCGGCGGCACGGCGACCTTCCACCTGCCCGTGGGCGGCTCCATCACCGCCCGGTTCGGCGCGCCCAGGCCCGACGCCCCCAAGTGGCTGGAGTGGGACGAGTTCCACGCCCGCGTGCTGAACAAGGCGGGAGTGGAACTCCTGCCCGCCGACGGCGTCCGACCACAGGCGCCGGACACCCCGGCGGACGCTCCTTGGCTGGTGTCCGTCTCGGGCTTCGCGCTCGTCTCCCAGGCTCCGACCCCGATCAGCGAAGCGAAGCTCACCACCCCGGGGAAGTCGCGACCGGACTCGGTCGACCTGCCGGCGGGACGGTGCCCGTTCGCGGCGCGCCCGATGCGCAGCGCGCCCATCACCGCGACCCACAGCATGACCATCCGCAGGGCCGACACCCGCTCCACCGGTCCGGTGCTGACGTGGCAGGTCAAGCCGGTCACCGGGAACGTCGCGGCGAGCGTGTGGGGCCTGAGCCTGGACAAGCCCACCGAGCGGCCGAAGACGAGCGACCCGCTGCTGGTCGACCAGGTGCTGGGGTTGCACGTCACCGTTCCGGCGCCCGTCCATGAGGAGACGCTGGCGAGGATCCCCGAGGAGAACCTTCAGGTCAAGAACGTCCCCACGGCGCGCAAGCTGCCGATCGGCACGACCGCGGACGGCCCGGCGCCCCGACGCCCGCTCACTCCCGCCACCCGGGACACCATCGCCGCCACGCTGGGCTCCACCGCGACCGACCGCGCCGCCCTGCACCAGGCGCTCCTGGACTACGGCGTCGCCCCGAGCCCGACACCGCCCGCGGCGGTGACCGACTACGCCGACCGCGTGTGGACCTACCTGACCGAAGACCCCCTGATCGTGACGGGAGGCACCCGGTGACCGCTCGACAGGACGCCGGCCACGAACCGCTGGACATCACCCTGCACTCCCGGCACCGCCCCGAACTGCCCGGTGGGGACTACACGGTCGAGGTCAGCCACCACCTCAAGGCGGAGGCCACCGGCAACCGCGCCGGCCTCGACCGGGAACTGGGAACGACCCGCAAGGTCACCGTGGTCACCCCGCGGTTCTCGCTCGGCCCGGACGTGGTGTTCGCCGTGTTCCCGCCGGCGAACACCACGGGCAATTACCGCACCACCCTGGCGCACGTGACGTTGAGCGGGTCGACGCTGCCCTTCGAGCGCACGCTGAGCAACGAGGACGCGGACAAGGGCACCCCGTGGATGACCCTGCTCGTCCTGGCCGACACGGAAGTCGTCCAACACGGGGACGACACGACGACAACGGGAGCACTGGGCGACCTGGTCGACCCGGAAAAGGCGGGTGCGACGCTGTTGCTGCCCGAGCTCGGTCGGTTGACCGATGCCGAGAAGGCACTCCGGTGCCGGGTGGTGGACCTGCCGATGGACACCGTCAAGGCCGTCCTGCCCAAGCGGCGGGAGTTGAAGCACCTCGCCCACGTCCGCGACGTGGCGGTCCGCCGATCCCGCCGGGCCGCCGACGAGTGGCGGCCCGGCCACTACAGCGTGCTGTTGGCCAACCGGCTCCCCCTGGTGACGCTCCGGCGCTACACGGCTGTGCTGGTCTCGCTGGACGGGCACGGCAAGCACGCGTTCCTCGGCGGTGCGGTCGTCCACCCGGATGCCAAGTGGGTGCGCTTCCTGGCGCTGCACAGCTGGACCTTCCACTGCGGGGACCACGGCGCCGGGGACTTCGGGACCGCCATCCGCAAGCTCCTGGCCGACTCGGGCGACGACTTGACCCTCCGGCTACCCGCCAACCCACCCAAGGACGGCCGCGACTCCACCGCCCGCAAGGAAACCGCGAACCGCCTGCGCCGGGGCCACGTGCCGATCAGCCACCGACTACCCGACGGCAGCAGGACCATCGCGTGGTATCGAGGGCCGTTCACCGCGGTCAAACCTCCGGAACCACACGAGGACGCCACGGTGTCGTCCGAGGCCGACTCCCACGTCCACCTGTCGCACTGGGGTGTCTTCGACCTCGGCTACGCGTCCGCCCACACCCTGGGGCGGTTGTTGACCCTGGGCGACTCCGGGCTCCGCGCACAGTTGGCCACGCTCAGCGAGGACGGGCTACGCGCCCTGCACCACGCGCTGGGCGTCGTCGACCCGTCGGCGGGCTCCTCCGGGTCCGCCGCGGCCTCGGTGCAGGCCCTCGTCCAGGACTCGGCCTTCGCCAAATCCGTCACGGAGAACCTCAAAAACCTGCGGAACACCCCGCCACCGCGGCAGGACCCGGAAGCGGCCGATGAGACCTCCGCGGCGGGAACGACGAGCAGCCTGCTCGCCGAAGCGGGATCGGACCGGTGCCTGGGTGCGGTGGACGCGGTCGCGGCGGCCCACGCCGCCCGACTGCGTCGAGCGGGCCTGGACGCCGTCGCCCTCCTGCGGCGGGCCCCGTTCCACTACCTGGTGCCGGACCCGGCGATGCTCCCAGAGGAGTCGATCCGCTTCTTCTCCGTCGATCGGACGTGGCTGGCCGCGCTGACGGCCGGCGCGGCCAGCCCCGGCAGCACGACGACGCTCGACCAGCGGATGATCCGACAAGTGCTGTCCACCGGTGTCGAGGACACCCCGGCCTGCGGCATGCTCATCCGGTCACGGCTGGTCGTGGACTGGCCGGAACTCGTCGTCGAGGCCCACGCGGACGGCTCGCAGGTGGCGCGTTCGATGTGGTGGCCGGCACCGGACATCCTCCTGGTGCTGTGGTACGAGCGCCCAACGGTGGTGTGGATCCGGGAACCCCCCAACGCACTCCGGTTCGGCATCGACTCCCTCGACACCTCCGGGAAGCAGCCCAAACCCGGCGAGCTGACCCTGCGGCACACGTCCGGCACGAACATCGGCAAGTCCAACGGCGACAAGCTGTCCGCACTCGGCAAGTACCTGCGCGACACCAGCGTCGCGCGTGGGCAAGTGTTCGACATCGACGGTGACACCACCTCGTCGACGCTGGTGGCCGGCCTCAAGAGCAAGCTGGGGATCGAGGTCACGCCCGCCATCCTGGGATTGCAGCTGCTCAACAGCCCACAACAGCTCGTCGTCGAGTCGGTGTGAGGAGCAGGCGATGAAAGATCAGAACGACGCGGTGATCGCGCCGATCCACGTCGAGGCTTTCGTGGCGAACGCGCGCAACACCAAAACGCTGTGCCGCTGGACGTTGCACTTCGGCGATACGAGGACGCACCCGGAGCCCGATCCATTCGACTGCGTCGCCACCGACAAGATCGGAGCAGGCGTCTACCTGCACTGGCAGCTCCCCGACGCGTTGACCCGGGGCCGCGCGAACCTCACCACCAACCCCGACCTCCTCGTGCACCCCCCGATCCCCAACCGGTGGGTGGTCGTGCGTTACCACCGCGCCGGCAAACTCACCACAGCCCCCACCTGCGACGCGGGCTGGGTCGTGGAAAGCGACCACCTGGGCACCCGGGCGAAACCGGGAACCTCGGCGTACCTGCACAAGGGCGAACCCGCCACCATCGGCAGACGGCACGACCTGCAAAAGTCCCCGTGGCCAGGTGCCACCACCGATCCCGGTTTCACGCTGACCGCGATCGGCCCCGGTCTGCCCGCCTTCGCGAGCTACCAACCGTACAACGCGGACGTGTTGTCCATGCACGACCCGCTGACCGGGGTGGCGAAGGGGTGGCTGAGCTACCTCGTCATCGGCTGGCACGCCAAGCCCGAGCACGACCCCGTCTCCACCGAGCAGATCAACGACCTGGTGGCCTTCTTCACCGACGCCGCTCCCGCCACCACCCGCACCAGCGACCTGGTCGCCGAGGGGCTGGACGCGCTCGGCTGGACGACGACGGACACTCTCGCCGCCAAGCGTTCCCTCTATGTCGGCCACGTGCTGTCCCTCGAATGGCGGACCGATCAAGCCCCCCTGTCCCCGCGGGAACCCCGTAATCCGACCAACACCGTCAACATCGCCATGGGCAGCAGCTCCGCCGACGCCCTCACCCCACTGCTCGACGCGGTCAAGGGGACGAAGTCGTCGTGGGACTTCACCTCGCTGCTCAACGCCTTCCACACCGGCTTCCTCGACGTGCTCGACACCGCGCCCGGCCGTGCGGCCGCGAGCACGCTGTTGGACGACGCGGTGCACGCCACCTGGTTCCGCCCGAGCCCGGGCGGAACCGCGTGGCGGCTGATCGCGGAGGAGCGCGACGCCGACACCGGACAACCGCGCCCCAGCGATCGTCAGCTCAGCGCCCTCCGTGAGCTCAACACCACCCAGCGCCGGTTGGACCGGGCCCGCTCCCGCGAAGCCGGATTGCGCCGGCGCCTGTACGACCTGTGGTGGGCACGAGATGTGGTCCACGCTCCCGACGGCTTCGCCGAGAAGGCGAACAAGCAGCTCGACCCGCAAGAACCGGACAGCCTCGCCGCACGGGCCGCGTCGGCCGCAGCGGACACCCGTGAGCACCTGCGCGTCCGCCGGAACCTGATCCGGCGGTTCCCGCTGCGGGACTCGGATGGTCGCCCGTTCACCTTGAAGGCGGTGCCGGAACGACCGTTCCACGAGGCGCAGGACCCGGTGTCCGTGCTGTGCGGCGCGGGAGCCGATCCGACCACATCCGTTCCCGACGCCGGCCGCACGCTGCCGTGCCGCACACCCAAGGAGGTCATCGACTCGGCCAAGATCGGCGGCAAGACGTTCACGGCGCCGTCGACACCCCTCCAACCCAAGCACTTCGGCGATCTCGAACAGCAGCTCAAAGCCATGAAGATCCCGTGGCTGGTGATCAAGGGACTG
The DNA here is from genome assembly GCF_040656635.1 of Actinosynnema sp. NPDC049800. Lineage (NCBI taxonomy): Bacteria > Bacillati > Actinomycetota > Actinomycetes > Pseudonocardiales > Pseudonocardiaceae > Actinosynnema > Actinosynnema sp. NPDC049800. The sequence goes on from NZ_JBFAMT010000020.1 coordinate 93,809, forward strand.
CTCGGCGAGTTCTCCGTGTTGGAGGCCGCCGCCGCTCACCACGTCCACGGCCGGTCGAAGGTCCCCCTGCGCGAAGCGCTCACGCCGGACGGCGACAACAAACGGTTGCCCGCCGTCCTGGCGGCCTGGGAGCAGCCCTGGTCCCCGCTCTACCTGATGTGGGATGTCGGCGTTCACCCTCTGCCGTTCGGCATGGCCGCCGACGGGACCAAGGGCGAGCACTGGACGTTCCGCAACGGCCGGTTCCGCTTCACCACCGCTGGCAAGGGCACAGCGGCCGAGTCGCGCAGCGCCGCCGGGCGCGCGGGGCTGGCGCCCGTGCCCATGTTCACCCTGTCCCGCCGAGCCGACGCGCACCGGGACACCTACTCCGCCGCGGAGTCCGCGGCTTTCCACCTGTTCGCCCAACAGGTCCGGCAGTGGGACCTGCTCTCCCAACCACTCGACGGGGTGAACGCCTGGCCGGCGCGTCGACGCCCCGGGTTCGACGACCCGTCGCCGAAGAGCGCGGCAGGTCGGCCCGTGATGCCGGCGCCGCCGTCGACCGTTCCCGATCCGCACTCGCCGCAGGGGTGGAGCGCCGTGCGCACGGCCCAGTTCGCCTTCTCCCGTGTCGTCGTGGTGGACCGCTTCGGCCAGACCGTGACCGTGGTGCGAACGACCGAACCGGAGAAGTTCCCGCCACGGCGCGCGGACAGCGTCGACTGCGGGAACGACGAGAAGCTCCCGAAGAACAACAAGTGCCACCTGCCCCAGAACACCTACCGCTACGTGCACCTGGCACCGCGGCTGCACCAGCCGGCTCGCCTGCGCCTCGACCTGCTGTCCGCCCGGACCGGCGGAGTCCGTCCGCTCGACCCGCACACCGACCCGGACATGGTGACCGACACCGCCGTCTGCGGCTGGCTGATGCTGCGCCGGACCGGGCGAGGAACCCCGACCAACGCGGATTCCGAACACCGCAGGCTGGTCGTCTTCGACGCGGAGGGCCGCGGCCTGGGCGAACTCGGGGTGATCGGCCCGTCCGGGCGGACCCCGTCCCGACGCGCGGTCGGCTGGCGGCCACTGCACGGTTCACGGCACGTCGAACCGGCGGATGTCTTCGCCGACACCTCTCCGCACCTGCCCGACCTCCTACGGGCACTGGTGGACCGCAACGCCGACGCGATCGCCCGCGGCGCGTCCACCAGGGGCCCGAACGACCCGGACAAACCCCGACGCCTGCACGAACTGCTCAATGCCGTCGAGACCGGGCTCATGTTCATCACACCGGTCGGTGACGACCGCAAGGCCCGGCTCACCCAGCTCGTCGGACGACCGCTGGCGCTGGTCCGGCTCCGCCTCAGCCTGGATCTCGACACCGCACCCCTGCCCGCCGCGCCCCAGGACGACGCGAACTGGACGTACCTGCACAGCCCGCCGCCCGACACCGGGCATCCACTGTGGACGATGCGCTGGCCGGTGCAGCTGGGCAAGGGCGAGGACCTGCGGGACGGGCTCATCGGCTACTACGCACACGCCGCCGCGGCACAGCCCGTCAAGACCGTTTACGACGCGTTCCACCTCGTGCACAAGCCCAACGGCACCGGACATACTTACGTCACGCACTTCGACGACGGCCACGTCCTCTCGCTACCTGCACGTCCCGTCCACACCGAAGACCCGTCGGCCTCGCGGTACGTCACCTTGCTGATGGACCCGTGGTCCGAGGTGACCGCCGCCATGGACATCGTTCCCGCCACGAGCCTGCGGCTGGCCCCCGGCGCCGTCGACGCTGTGCTGTCCCGGCTGCACACGGCGGTGCCCGTCGACGCACTGCTCGCGCCGACCCGCCACGGCACGACGAGCACCGACAACCTCGTCGTGCCCTTGCCGACCGAATTCGATGCCCGCGAGCACAAGGGGACCTGGTGGGAGCGGACCGGCCGGGATTGGCACACCACCCCGATTGAGCCCGCCGACCCCGCTGCCCGACTCCCGCACCGCAGGCCGGAAGTCCGCTCCGGATTCCTCACCATCACCTCGCAGGAGGACCAGCGATGAGCCCACCGTCCGCCCGACTGCTCACCCTGACCGAGACCATCTACGACCCGGCGACCGCCCCCGCCCTGCGGGTCACCGTGACCAACCAGGGCGACCGCCCCTTCACGTGCACGAAGCTCATCCTGTCCTGTCCGACCGCCGAGATCACCGGATCGCCTGGAACGAACGGGGACACCGACGGCTGGACCGTCACCCAGGACTCGGGTGCCACCGTCGCGCTGCCTGGGGCGGACGCGTCGACCATCCCACCGGGCGACCGGGTGTCCGTCGTCCTCGGCCCGCTGCAGGGCCTCGGCTCCGTTCCGGTCTCGCTCGGCACGCTCGTCGAAGGCACATTCGACGGCGACAGCGACCCCACTCGCAGCGCGGCGACGCACCGGCTCCAGGCCAACAAGCACATCAGGAACTTCCGCGGATCGTCCTCCGCCGTCGACTACGAGAAGGACGTCGACCTGGTGTGGGAGGGGGATGGTTCCTTCCCCCCCAAGGGGTACCACCTGAAGATCAACGCGAGCGACCCGGTCCGGCTGGACGAGAAGTGGATCACGAAGAATGGCGACGCCTACCGCTACCAGGTGCCGAAGCTCACCGCGAACACGGTGTTCCAGTTGACGGCGGCCGACGAGAGCGGCGTGGCCCTGGTCATGGTGAACCGGGGTGACGTGCACGCCGGCACCCTGACCGTTCGCGGCACGGTCTCCATGTTGGGCAAGCCGGCGAAGATTTACGACGGCTACCACTCGGAATGGAAATGCACCATGCCGAGCGACGGGTTCATCCTCGCCACGGTGAGAGCGGAGGCCGGCAGCGGCGCGGCCTCGATGACAACTTTCGTATACCCTCCTTACGTCGATGAGCGGTACTCGTTCTCGCTGAAGCCCGGCAACGGCCGGGTGGACAACGTGCTCATCCCGGTGCAGCGCAAAGCCGAAGTCGTCTTCACGATCCCGACCACGGACAGGAAGAGCACCTACGAGGCCTTCTGGTTCCCGCTGGGGTTCGAGGTGGACGCACCCGAATGCGATGTGGCCGGTGACTCGGGGCGGGCGTCGTGACCGGCCACGAGGAGTCCGCGCCGAAGGACCTGACGTGCACGCTCAAACCCACACGGGTGGAGGCGAGCACAACTACCAAAGGTTCCTCCGTCGAACTCTGTGTCACCGTCAGGAACGACACCGGACAATCCGTCAACTGCGCCGAAGTGACGATCGCGGTGCCGTGCGGTGATGGTGAATCCGCTCTGTTCCGGGAACTCCGGGGCCAGCACGTCGACATCACCGCCGAGTCGGGGGGCTGGCGCAAGAAGTCGGTCGTCAACGGCAAGGTGACGGTGGCGAAGAACCCCAAGGGTGAGGACTTCAAGCCTGGTGAGCACTTCACCGTGCGACTGACCAACACCGCGGTGGCCAAGCCGGGCAAAGCGGTCGTCAAGGTGACCTCGGGCAAGGATGCCCTGAAGGACCTCGTGGTGGAGAAGGTCCGACCGGGGGTCGAGTTGACCGACTTCCAAGCCAGGACACCGTGGATCAAGGCCGGTCAGGAGGCCGAGCTGACGTGGACCAGGAAGGTGCCCGACAGACACACCTTCTCGGCCCGCCTCGAATGGGGCCGCGAGGGCGACCCGAATTCCACCAGGGACGTCTCCGACACAGTGCACATGAAGGTCAGGCTGTACCACGACACGTCGTTCCGAATGATCGCCCGGGTCGGCGAGAAGAACAAGAAAGACACGGAAGTCGAACTGCTCCGCAGCACCGCGGTCTTCGTCGGCCACCCCGACCTGAACCCGCCGAACTGCGAGGTCGACCGCGGCGCAAGCCTGATCTCCGGCTTCGACACGTCCAGATTTGGTACCGTCGAATGGAAGCAGGACGGTGACCGGCGGTTCAAGATGACCCCGGTCAAGGTCGTGGCGCACACCGATGGGATCGCGGAGCTGATCGTCGGGACGCACGTCGATGACGAATGGGAAATAATCGACGCCTATCCCGTCTTCACTGTGGAGCTCATCGGCAAGGCCGGGCAGGTGCTCTACGGAATGGAGATCCCCGTGGCCAAGGACGAGGTTCCGCGCCAGGACTACACCGTCGAACTGCGCCGACTGACCATCCCCGTGCCCGTCGGGAGCAGGCTCGCGATCACCGGGAAGCTGACGGCCAAGTCCAACGACCTCAACTTCTGGAACACGGTGCTATGGAGGTGGAGCCCGCTGGGGAGCGGCGGGCTCGCCTGGTCGACCCAGTAAATTGTGGCGGCTAACTCTTGGGGTGTAAGTGGCGGAGTTTGACGTGTGCGTCGTCGGTGGCGAACTGCCAGCGGACTGGGCGTTGCTCGGTGTTGTCGTGCGTTGCCGGGCGGCGAGATCGGTGTTGAGGGGTGCCGAGGTCGCTGATGCGGCGGTCGAGGCACTGCCGTGAGGGTGCGGACAGTTTGATCTCGGCGATGTCGAGCCAGGATTCGTGTTCGGGGGTGTGGTGGATCTCCAGGCGCTGGACCAGGGCGAAGGCCTCGTCGGGTGTGAAGGTCTCGTAGAGCGAGGCGATGCCGTGGGTGGTGAGGTTGTCCATGCCCAGCGCCACGGTCTCGGCGTCGGGGTAGTCCACGGTATCCACTCGGACTACGAGCTGAAAAAGTCCGGGACGAAGTGCACCTACAAGATCACCAAGCAGCGGAGCGGCGGAGACTGGCCGCTGGACCGGGGGCGAGGCCGGCCGCTCCCGGTTGGGCTCGGCCGAGCCTGTCACCTTCGTGCGCCGCGACCCGTCAACGCGCGCCCCGGCCTCGAACTTGTTCGGAGACGCTGCCGGCGCCGCCAGACCGCCGTGCTCGCTTACTCGCCGAGCTGTCGTTCGATACCGCGGCTGGTGATCGCCTCCCGAGTCAACTCGTATACGCTTGCCAGGTAGACCCGACCAGCACGGTGGGCGTTGACATGCGGCCTATCTTGGCACCGGTCCGGCCCGCGGCGGCCTTGCTTGTGGAGGAGGCAGGAACCCCAGGAGCGCGGGCACGTCTGGAAGCGAAGGGATGGGCCGTTCTCTCCGGTTGACACCGACCGGCGAGCCCTCGCTGATGCGCCCCGAAACACGGCGGGAGTCGAGTTGCCGCGACGACGGCAGGTTGCCATTGAGGCGGAGCGAGCGACTGCCCACGTGATCGCGCAGCGGACGTGGCGTGCCTGCAAGTAACGGCGACGAGATACGGCTGATGTCGGCGATGACACGATCAGAAGCGAGCGAGCCGGGTCCAGCGCCTCCGACGGGCTGCAACCTGTGATCACCCGCTCAGCCTGGCGCTGGCTGCAATACGAGCAGGGATCTCAACCGCCAGGTGTGAAGTGGTAAGGGGTCAACGTGCGCACGGTGGTGAAGCCCAGTCGGACTGCGGTCGGCCGACTGGTGGGCAGGGTCTCGCTGTACAGGTAGCGGTGGCCGCGGTCGACGGCGAGGCGGGCGTGGCGTCCCACCAGCGTGCGGTGGAGCCCTCGGCCCCGCCAGGACGGCAGGGTTGCGCTTCCCCAGGTGGAGGCGAAGTCGGTACCGGTGTGGAACCGGACCCAGCCGGTGGCGACCACTCGGCCGTCCGCGCTCTCGGCCACCAAGACGGTGCACGGGTCGATCTCGTCGACGCCCCAGTGCTCCAGGGCCGAGGGCAGCCAGTGCCACGGGACGTCGCGGGCAGCCTCGGCCAACTGCCGCACGCGGTCGAAGTCCTTGCGATCGGTCACTTCGCGCACCCTGACGCCCGCGGGCAGCGCAACGGTGGCCGCGGCCGCCACATCCGCGGCCCGACCGATCATCAGCGTCCCGGTCGAGTTCTCAATGCCGAAGTAGGTCAGCCCGCGCTCGGCGAGATCGGCTCGGAGATTGGCCACCCGTTCCCGGTTCGACTCGCTGAGCATGACCAGGTCCGGCTCGACGGCGGCGACGGTGTCGGCGATGCCCGCCCGGCCGCCCGGGACCTGGCTGCCGCCGAGCCAGATGTTGAACTGCATGACCTTGAGCGTTCGGCCCGGGATCCCGTCGTGCTCCCAGTCGTGCTGCGGGGCGGCCTCGGCCGCACCCAGGGCTGGCTTTCCCGCTCCGACGGCCGCGTCGGCCATCCCCAGCGGGTCACGTCGCCTGACGATCACTGACCTCCGTTCACCGTCGTGCATTCATGGTTTGATCACGGTTCGAGTCGGGCCGGGGATGCCACGGTTCCCGGTTCACGACTCGTGACCCTGGGTACTACGCCAGAGCGGCGCGTACACCGAAGCGTCCTCTCATCCCGCTGAACGTTCGTGAGTGACACCTCCGGTACCGGGCTCACTGTCGGCTCTGCGTCGATCGTCGGTGTCGACGAGTTCTCCCGAAGGCAGACCGTTTTACAGCAGTGCCGTGGGGACGTGTGGGTGAAGCCCGGAGCCAGGCCGACCCGACCTCGCCGGATCCCTCTGCTAGAAGCGGCCGGTCCTCAGTCCCGTCCGCGGTTGCCGCTCGCGCACCCAGCGGAGCGGCGGCGACCGACGGCACTCGCGCACCGTTCCTCACGTCGGGCCACACCTCCACCGGCTCAGCGACCCTGGGCCATCGGGGCGGACAGTGGGCAGCGCAGTCTGTGGCGCATCACTGCCGCATCCGGCACGGTGGTCGGGGCATGCGATCCGTGGCGGGCTTGGGCCAGTGAACGCATCGGCCTGGTCTGTAGTACTCGCACTGCGCTTCGCCGCTGTCGACGGTCGAGATGGCCGCAGCCGCAGCCTTGAGAGCCCGAGACCTCATGACGGGCCGCCACTGCTCATGAGTGACCGCATCCGGCCGTACCGCCGGCAGTCGGTAGCAGTCGGTACCCGGAACGTTCCATCGAAAGATGTCTGAAAGCCGTGCTCTTGCACGACCATGCAGGGGCCAACCGGCAGAACGACGCCAGGATGGCGGGAGGACTCCGGCCGCCGCAGCCCGTCCAGGATCGCGGGACAGTCGTCAGTGGTCTTGTCAGGAATCGTGCCGACGTTGACGGGGCGCGGACCGGGACCGTCTCGTCCGCGATGGTCGTTGGCCGTCCGATCGGAGGACCGGACACGTTCGCAGTCGAATCCCCTGATGGTGTCCACGATGCCGAAGCCGTACCCGCAGTGGAAAGTCACCGGCGCACCGAGCATCCGGCCTTCGACGTCGAACGAGTCCACGATCGGACCGTTGTGCTCTGGTTCGCATTGGGTGGCCTCGAGGACATTGTCCTCCGCCCAGTGCAGGTCGACGCACGTGTAGTCCGGCTCGTACTGCCGGCTACCGGTGGTGTCGGTCGTCGCCGAGGCGGACACCGACGTGCCCAGGGCCACCGCGAGGTTCAGCGCAACAGTCCAGCCGACGATCCGATGGGTCAGCCGACGCGTGATCATCCCTGCCCTGCTGGTCGAAGCGGAACATCGACGCACGTTCGGCCGCTCGCCGGGCGTGCTCCACCACAGCTGAACACGACCGCACGGCCGATCGCCACCGGTGCGACCGGTCACCACCGACCAGGGGGATCGCAATCACCCACTGACGCCGCCGACGGGGCACCAACCGGTTGATCCGGCCGCAGAGGGTCACGGGAAGCTCGAATCCATTCTTCCTCGGGGTGTTCGACGGCGGTGACGTGACTTTCTGGCCTGAACCGTCTCCGCGGTACCTGTCCTTCGGCTAGTGAGGACACAGGCGAGTCGTCGAACGGGTAAAAACCCGGTTTGCGGTGAACCACCCGATCGGCAGCTTCCGCGCACCTGCGTCACAAGAGTCGGGCTCCGACTGCTACCTGAAGGTGGGATGCGTCCATCCGAAAGAGTGCGCCTCTTGCTCTTGGTAAAACGGCCTCTTAGCGTCTATCTGTTACGTTTGCCGCGGGAAGGATGTCGTCATGTCACTTCGTAGCGCAACTGCGACCGCGCTAGTCACACTTGGCCTGCTTGTCGCGTCCACGCCGGCCCAAGCAATCCAAGTGAGCACCTACTCGATTCGTCCATACCTGGACACGTCTTACGCCTTCACCCTGGCGAGCACCGGACGCGACGTGACTCTGGAAAAGAGGGATTCGAAGAACAATCGTCAACTCTGGATCGAAGAGGACAACAGCGGGGGCTACTTCATGCTGGAGAACGCGGCTCGACATGATCTGTGCCTGGCCATCCCCAAGGGCAATCCAAATAGGGAGGTATTCGCCTACCAGTGCGACTCGGATTTTCGAGACCAGTGGTGGGCGTGGTCGGACGGCCGTTTGCTGAATAGTGCGACCAAAAACGCCGCGGCACCTAAATCGCTGTCCTCCGGTGCCCAGATCATCCAGGTACACCAGGCAAGTGCGCAGGCCGTCCTGGTGCGTTCCAACTAGTGGCTTGTCACGTGGCCTTGCCGGGTAGTGGGTCCAGGTGTGGATGGGTGAGTCGGTGGCGAAGCAGCTCTTGGGCCGGCTTCGGCGTTCCGTCAGCGGATGAGCGAGCCGTTGGCGGTGTTCTGCTCGGCGCGCCTGACGTGGTCGGCAGGAGCGGGCGAACAGCGCCGCTGTACGGGCGAATGCTGCGGGAGACGATGAGTTCCTAGTGGCCGACTGGCGACCAACAGTCCAACGCAACCCCGGCGGAGGTCGAGTTCGCGCGGACTGGCGGGACATGCCGAAGGTGGTGTTTTCCTCGACGACCAGCACGGTCGACTAGAATACCCGCCTGGTCACCGGTGACGCGGTCGCCGGAGTCGAAGGTGCGATGCTGCGGGCCGACGACGTCGCCTTGCGCAGCGTCGCCCGGGATTGGAGCCTGCGAATCATATTTACCTCGGCGGTGCTCGATGTCCCGGTCGATGTCGGTGTTTTGGATACCCATGAGCGGTCCGAGGCGACTGCGAGGATGTTCCGTGCCCGGCATCGGTGACTTCGAGGCCGGTGACTGGCCGTATCTCGTCGAGTCAGCGCGTACCGGGACTGGGATTCCGGCGGGCGGCGTCGGTGGCGCTGGGCAGACCCGCGGCATGGCGCGGCTCTACGGGGCGCCGCGACCCGCCGGTTCGGAGTCAACCATCGCCTGCTGTGGGTGTCGTGGGCAGTGGCGGGATGGAGTCGCGCATGTATCCGATGCCTGCGGTGACGAGGTAGTTCGCCGATGCCGCGTCCAGTTTCCAGGGGTGCTGCAGCAGCGGTCGCCGCAGTCCGGCGGTGTCCTTGATCTGGCGTGGGCGTGGAGGTAGCCGCGAGTACCTCTGCCCGTCCTGTCCCCAGTGCGGATCCGTCGGGTCGTCGAGAGCGGTCACGAAGCGGTCGACCAGGTGTGCTCATCAACACGCCTCCCCGCCGTTACCGGATCCGCAGTTGTCCGATGCGGCCGACCGCGACTGTAACCACGGCCACCACTCGCCGGTAGGCACGAACACTCGCATCATCGTGAGCGCAGCGGATCCCTGTCCGGCATGGGCCACCGACGACGCGCAGCTCATGCTTGTAGCATCCTGCGTTCTCTGCCGAGGCCTCGCCTGTTCCTGTGCACCGCAGGGTCGAGGATCCCCACTCGAAAGACTGAACGTCGCGGCATGTCGAGAAACTCGGAAACTTCAGTATCAACAGAAGTTGATACCCACCGTCACCCAGGCCGAATCACCGCACGGGACACCACTGCGCGAAGCACTGCGCGCGTCTCGCCGGGACCACCGTGAAATGATCATGGTCTTGTAATGCGGTGGGACCGGCAATGGAGTGGAGTGATGACGGGTCGGGACATCCTGATGGCGTGGATGGGGCGACAGGAGGATGCGTCGCAGGGAAACCGTGGTCGGTGTCCCGAGCCCGCGGGCGGTCTGCGGTTCGCCTTCTACGGCCGCACTTCCACCATCGAGCACCAGGACCCGGAGACCTCGAAGGCGTGGCAGCTGGAGGTGGCCTGGGAGGTGATCGCCGGGCACGGGCACATCGTGAAGGTCTTCTTCGACGCCGGACAGTCCCGCCGCGGCGCGTGGCGTGACCGGCCTGCGGCCGCGCAGCTGCTGGCGGCGCTGCGTGACGCGGACCGGGGGTTCGACGCGATCATCGTGGGGGAGTACGAGCGAGCGTTCGCCGGTGACCAGCTGCCGCGGCTGCTGGCCCTGTTCCGCCGGTACGGCGTGCAGGTGTGGCTCCCCGAGGCCGGTGGCAGGCTGGAGCCGGACAGCGCCAAGCACCAGGCGCTGATCGACATGCTCGGAGCCCAGTCGCTACGCGAGGTCGCGCGAGCCCGACACCGCGCGATGGCGTCCATGCGCGTGCAGACCTTGGAGGGGCGTTCCTCGGTGGCCGGGCGCCCTACGGTTATCGGCTGGTCGAGTCCGGTGCGCACCCGCGCCTCGCCGACGCCCGCCGCGGCCGCATGACTCATCGACTGGAGGTCGACCCGGAGACGGCGCCGGTGGTGCGGTGGCTGTTCGCCGAACGCCTGACCGGCCGCAGCGTCGACAGCCGTGGTCCACGACCTCAACGATCGCGGCGTGCCATGCCCGGCCGCGCACGACGCGGAGCGCAACACCCACCGGACCCGGCGCCGGTGGACCGTCGAGACGGTCACGGTGATCCTCCAGAACCCGCGCTACACCGGCTGGCAGGTATGGAACCGGCAGGGTGTCGACCACGACCACACCACCCCGGCCGACCGTCGGCGCCGCCGTATGGTCAAGCGCAACCCGGCCGACCGGTGGGTCGTCTCCCGTCAGCGCGCCCACACCCCCTTGGTGAGCGAACGCGACTTCGTCGCCGTGCAGCGGCTGCGTATCCGCCGTGCCACCGGTGCCGGCGAGGTCCGCGAGTACCTGTTCGCCGGTGTGCTGCGCTGCGGGATCTGCGACCGGCGTATGGAATCGCACTGGATCCACAGCCGTCCCGGCTACCGCTGCCGCCACGGCCACACCGGACCGCGAACCGACGACCGGCCGGCGATCCTCTACCTCCGCGAGGACCACCTGATCACCAGGATCGGCCGCGCCCTGCACCTGCCCGCCGCCGCGAGCCCGCGCACGGTGGCCGAACGGATCCACGCGAACCAGGCGGTGATCGTCTGCCACGCGGACAAGGTCGAGATCAAGGGACAGCTGACCGCGTTCACCTGGGACAGCGAAGGCCACACGGCGTCGTTCTCCGCATCGGAGAACGACCCCGTGTGGTAACAATGTGTCCGAGAGGTTTGCCCGAACACGCAGATGTGGGAAATTCCCCACTCCTCTCGAAGTGGAGTGGCTCATAACTGCAGCTTAGCAGTGGTTTGGAGCACCTTCGCAAGAGTGGGGAATTCCCCACTCTTGCTTTCGTTCAGCGGAACAAAGTGTCACGGGTTCAAGTCGTCGAGCAGCAGTGCCAGGACCTGCTCTTCGTGCACCGCGACCCGGTGTTCGCGCATCGCCTCGGCCAGTCCAGGGCTCCACGGTGTGTCCGGCACCGCGCCAATGAGCGGGAGACGAGCCGAAACGACCGCATCGAGGTAGTCACCGCCCGCGTAGCGCCAGGGCCGCACGCCCCGGTCGAACAGCCGCTTGGCGATGTGGATACCTGCGACGTCGAAATCACCGTGGTACCTCACGGTGGCACCATCCGCGATAAGCCGGTCCAGCGCGTGCAGTGCGACGGTGGCGGGGTTGCCTGAGGTGCACAACAACGGCATGGACGTACCCGCCCGTGCCGCTGCCTGGAGGACCTGGGGGTTCTCGCAGGCGAACACCTCCTGCCCGCGGACGACCCAAGGGCGGTTCGCGCCAGCGCGCCACTCCTGCGCAGTCACGTGGGTGACCAGGCCGAGGTCGGCACGGGCGCGCATCATCACCGACCACGGGTCGTCGCCTGGTGGACGCACCGCCCACGTCAACAAGGTGCCCGACACCGCGTCGGGGCTGACTCCCACCGCACTCCACAGGTCTCGGCGGGCGGCGGCGGTCGCGGGGAGGGGCATCCCGGTCGCGGCGGCGATCGCGCGGAGGACCACGGCGGCAGTCACCTGTCCGTCATCCAGCGCGTGGGCGTCCCCGCACACGGCACCGGCCAGTTCGGCGAGTTCGAAAGCCGATTCGACGGGAATCGCGTCCGCCACGGCGCCTGGAGTGCGGGACGCCAGCGGCACGGTCGGAGTCAACGTCCGCAACACCGCCATCGCTTGCCTGATTACGGTTTCCGCTTCGTCCCCCGCGCGACTGAGGAGTCCCGTGCGACGCAACCCGTCCCGCCAGACGGGTATCCACGGCGCGGCGTCCAATCCGGATTCGGCGACGGCACGCTCCCAGAACGCCCACAGGTCGAGCTTCGTCACTTCGCGCGCCTTGCTCGCTGCCTTCCGGTCCACGAGGGGACCGCCGGTCAATTCCGCGACCACAGTGACCAGGCCGTGGGCGATTGCCGAAGCTCTCAGCGCGGCATCCAGTTCGGCCAAGCGGACCCTGGTTCGACCGTGCGGCACCGTCCGTCCGAGCAGCCCCGACAGGTCTTCGGCCCCTTGGTAGTCCAAGTCCACGACGACGACTCCGGTCGCCGAGAGGCCGTTGCCCTCCAAGCGTTTGCGCACCAAGTGCCACAACGGTTGCAGACCGGCCAGGTAGTCGCGGGCCGGTGCGGGGATGTGGTCGGCCACGGCTCAGCCCGTCGAGCGCAGGTAGTGCCGGTTGCGGCCGTCCCAGTGCACGTGGGTGGCGGCTGCCGCGGTTCCTTCGGCTCGACGGATTTCGTAGACGTCGACGCTGGGAACCTGGGGGTAGGCTCCCCACAGCGCGTGGCCGGTCATGCAGAAGTCGACGTCCATGCGCACGAGAAGACCCATCAGCTCGGCGATGGTCCGGTCGTCGACCTTGGCGAAGGCGTCGTCGAGCAGGATCAGGCGCAGCGCGCTGCCCGTATCCGGCAAGCCCGACAGGTACGCGTCCGCAGCGGCGAAGAGCGCGACGTACGAGACGAACCGGGTCTCACCTTGGGACAGCTTCGCCCGTCGGCTGATCTTGCGGACCTGCCCGGGTTCGGGGCCGGTGATCGAGACCTCCACGCGGTGCCATTGCCGGTAGTCCAGTGCGGCACGCAGATGTTCCCCGTACCCCGCGTCTGCATCGTGCTCGAACCGCTCCTCGACACGGTCCTTGAGCAGCCGGATGAGTTCCTCCGTGTGCTCTGCCGGACGCACAGCGGCACTGGCCGCAACCAGCTCGCGGATGCGTCCGATGGGGCTGTTCCCGGGCTCGACCAGTTCCCATCGCAGCCGCACGCCGATCCCGTGGCTGGTCCTGATGTTCGTGAGGCTGGTGTTCATCGCGCGCACCAGACCTTCCGCCTGCATCAGCCTGCGCCGCAACTCCTCCCCCACACCACCGATCACGAAGTCGGTGAACACGCGGTGCTCGCGGTCGGTCAGCGCCGCCGCCGCACCGGCGGCCTGCTCGCGCAGCCGCGCTGCGGCGACGGCCACGGGCTGCCGGCCCACCGCGTCGGTGAGGTCGACCAACCACATGCCTTCCTCACTTGTAGGCGTGAGGTCGAAGGTGTTGGTCAGGTTGCCGCCGACCTTGTGCAGCGAACGCATCAGGCCGTTCTCATCGACCGCCTGCCCCTTGCGGTCGAGCCTTTGCTGTACCGCAGTGACGAGCCGCTCCACCTCCGGACCTGTCGACGCACTTGGTGGCGTGCACAGCGCGAGCAGATCCGCTGCGGCGGGGCCAGCAGCGGCGTCCGCGATGCCGGGGAGCGCCACCTGCGCCGTGAGCCGCGCCATAGCCTCGTGGGTCTGCACGACGGCATCGTCGGCTTGGGCTTTCGTAGACGTCACAGACGCTTTCGCCTTGTCAGCTTCCTTGTCCAGTCGGCGTTCCTCGTTGGATAGCGTGCCGAGCGACGTGCGTAACCCACGGTATTCCGCTTCGGCCGCCTCCAGCCGTGCGGTCACCTCGTCGGCTTCGGCTCCCAGCGAGTCGCGGAGGGTGGTGAACTTCTCATACTCGCCGTGCCACGCGGACCATGATTCATGCGCGGCCAGTTCGGCGTCCTGACGCAGAATCGTGGCTTTGTTAGCGGCTTTCACCGCGTCTTGGTGCTCACCGCGGCGTCGCTGGGCCGAGTCGAGCCGATCGGCGAGAACCGCGCAGTGGTGCTTCGCCAGGTTCGCGCCGTCCTTGACCTCGCCGAGCAGCGCCCGGTCGGGTGGAAGCCCCAAGCGCGCACAGCCCTCCTCGTGGGCACGGCGATCAGCCGCCAACCGCTCCTGCTGACGACGGGCTTTCTGGTGCGCGTCCGCTGCCGCGCCCTGCGACCTGGCGGCCTCCGCCGCCGCGGAACGCGCGACACTCCGTGCCCGGAGCAGGTCGCTGGTGCGGGGCGCGGTGCGCAGGTGCCGGTTCAATTCCTCGGTGACCGCGCTCAACCGCTTCCGCTCCTCGTCGCGTTCCTCCGTTCGGCGACCCAGCTCGTCGAGTTCGGCGGCGATGGCTTCGAGCTGCTCGGCGCGGGCGCGAGCGCGGGCGGCGGCTCCGATGAAACGCGGGTGGTCGACTCGGTGCTTGCCACGCAGCGGGCCGGCGGCCCAGCTCCCGTCCGCGTCGACCCACACGTGGTGCCCGGGTCCGTACCCGACCCTGGAGAGGATCGAGGTGACGAGCTGCTCGGGTAGCAAGCCGGCCGGGTCGGGCCGGAGCACGGTCGCGAGGGAACGGCGAGCGACCTCGGCCTCGGTAGTCAGCAGGACCTGGCCGTCTTCGGCTCGCACTGAACCGTCGCCGCCGACGGCAGCGGACAGCATTCCGGCTGACATCAGCGCGGCCTCGACCCCGGCTCGTTTTTGGTCGGGCAGCTCGGCGGAGAACTCGACCAGCCGCCACAGGGGCACTGCTCCGGCAGGTGCGCCGCGCACCCACGGCGCGATGGGTGGCTCCGGATCGCGTTGCGCGCGCAGGTTCGACTGCTCGGACCGCAGATCGCGTGCCGCCCTGTCGTCCTCCCGCTCCTGCTGCCTCAGCTCCGCGAGCCGGTCGGCGATGGCAGCACGCGCGGGCGTCGCCGCGTCGGCAGCGACGTGGTCCAAGGGAGCGAGGTCGTCATCCGTGCACTCGCCCACCATCGCGTCTGCATCGACCAGCAGCGGCCCTACCGCGGTGTCCCGCCAGGCAACATCACCGAGGAGCGTCCGGCTCTGCTCGCCGGAGGTCCACTTCCGCCAATCGGTGGCCAACGCCCTCGCGGCCCCGTCGCGTTCCTCCGCCGCGACCTGAGCACGTTCGGCGTCTTCGTTCGCTCGGGTGTCGAGTTCCTCCGCGTGCTGCACCGCTTGCGCGACCTCTCGGGCACGGGTGTCCAACGCTGCGGCGTCCTGTTCGCGACGGGCGGCCTCACCGGCCCGGCGCTCTGCGGACTGACCGGTGTCGCGAACCACCCCCACAACCTCGTCCAACTTTTCCGGGCTGACCACGAGCTGCTGGGGTGACGGCCGCTCGACCTCGTCCGCCGCGCCGTCCAGCGAGACCCGGACCGCCTCGCGGCTACCGGGCAGCGGTTCGACCGACGCTCCAACCGCCGCCGGCAACGCCGTGACCGGCAATCGGGCTTCAACCAGTGCTTCACGGGCTCGGGACAACGCCGTATCGGCCCGTTGGATCTCACCGCGAACGCCTTCAGCCGCTGTGTCCGCCAAGCGCACGGCCGTCGCTTCGTCCTCGCGACGGCCGCCTGCCACCCCAAGCGCCGCAGACGCGCTGCCGGCCAGGGCCTCGACGCTCCTGCCGAGGTTCCGGATGTCCAGGCCAGCTCGGTACGCGGGGAGTTCCTTGATGCCTTCGATGACGGATTGCAGCGTCTCCTCGCGTTCCTCAGCGGCGGCGAGTTCACCGAGCACGCTTGTGTGCTTGTCGACGAGTCCGGCGTGCGCGCGGACGGCCGCGTCGTGCTGCCTCGCGAGTCGGGTCTGCTCGGACGCAGCCTCGCGCGCCTTCTCCGCCGTGACGAACAAAGCGCCCGCGGTGTACCTCCGGTAGACGTCGAGAAAGGCGTCGATCTGCTCGACCGCCGACAGCAACCGCCTTTGTTCCTCCCTGGAGTCCGACAGGGCGTCCAGGCGCTCGCCCGCTTCGCGCAAGGTCACCTCCGACAGCGGAGGCAGGGCGTCCGACAGGATCCTGGGCAGGTTGCCCTCGTCGATGCGGTTGCCCATGTCCGGCGCCCGCAAGGTGTGCAGCAACTGGAGGAGGCCCGCGTACCGCTCCTTGCCGCTCGTCCCCGTTAGGCCGAAGACCTGGGACGCGATCCGTTCGCGGTGGGTGTCGGGCTTGTCGGTGATCCGGTCGGCGCCGATCATCTGCGCAAGGTGGTCGCGGGACAGCGGCTGTCGCCGCTCGTCCATCAGGTGCAGGTCGATGCCGACCCGCAGAGGTGTGGTGAAATACCACGCCTTGGCCTCGCTGGTGCTGGTGGAGAAGCGCACAAGCGCTCCGACGGTCAGGTGCTCCTCCGCCGCGCCGGTGTCGCGGCTCAACTCCAGCCAGAGGTACCCGAGACGGTTGGTCTGGCCCTGGGCGCCGTGGCGCATCAGGTCCTCCAGTCGGACCTTGCCCGATCCCGTGGCGTCCATCTTGCGGCGATCGGCGTCCAACAGGAAGGGCAGCAGCATCTCCAGCGCGCGGCTCTTCCCGGAACCATTGGTCCCGCGAAGGATCATGCGTCCCCCGGCGAACCGGAAGACCGTGTCGTAGTAGTGCCAGACGTTGACGATGCCCGCTCGCGACAACCGCCAGCGATGCGGGTGGTGCTTGGGCTGCGCGGGGGTCAAGGTCTCCACGCCGGGCGGTTCGGTCACGTGATCTCCATGTGTCCGGGTGATTCAGCCGAACAGGGTTGGCGTCTGCTGGTCGCCGATCCTGCGCATCGCGCGGGTGCGCGTCGGTGCGCGGTGAGGCTCCGGTCGGTATCGAGCGGCGGCGGGGTGCAGGACCAGCCCGTCCTCGTCGACGACCACGATGCTCACCGATTCCAGTAGCAGCACCGCTTCCTGCATGAGCGATGACGGCTTCTCGACATAGCCTTTCGCGAAGGCGCTGCCGTATTGCTCGATGATGAGGTCGATGTTCGCTTCGACGGCGCTCCACGGGACGCGAACACCGGGCACGGTACGACTCGCGAAAGTGGCGGTGTCTCCCGCTGTCGGTCTCGCCTCATCGGTGAGGGCATTCACCAGCAGGAGGGCCGCGTGCGCGACGGTCCCCGAACCTGGGAAGGCGACGTCGCTGACCGCTTCGTCAGGGTCGTAGGCGAGGACGCCTTCCGACCGTGCTTCAAGGACGAGGCCGAACGACTCGTCGAGCACTCGGGCCACCTCTCGCCGCTCGCGGGACAGCACGTCCCGCTCGGCGTCGGTGAGGTCCTCGCGGCGTACCAGCGGGTTTTCCACCAGCTTGCGCCGGAGGCTGCGGCGCGGTTGTTCCGGCTCCAGTGGGTCGGATTGCGCGCCGTCGAGCAGGGCTGCCGGCGAGTCGAACCCGGACAGTGCCCTCGACAGGAGGTGGGGAAGCAGGGGGCGGTGGACGTCGAGCAGGGCTTCTTCCTGTCGCGTCTCCCACCCCGCCACGGAACCATCGGTCTCCGTGAGCACGCCCCAGTCGACCAGCATGTCCACGGCCCGCACGAGGTCGCGCGACGCGCCGAGGTCGTCGGCCAGCGCGATGCCCGCTGTCACTGCGTCCGCGCGGGCCTGCTCTACCAGCGCGCTCATGAGCACCTGGTCGCCGGTTTGCGGTGCCAGCAGGCTCGCGCACACCAGCGCCAGGTAGGAGTACGTGCGAGCGGTGAACCGCTTGTCGTTGCGCGTGAGCGCGGGCCGGGGAACGGTGTCGGCGCTCAGCGGTGCCTTGAGCAGGCGCGCGAAGGTCGGTTCGACGACGAGTTGGTATCCGAGCATCGTGGTGAACATGCGCTTGAGCTGCGGCGAGTGCTTGCGTACCAGCGCAAGCTGCTCGGGGTGGCGTGCGGCGGTGAGCACGGGCTGCATCAACAGCGATCTCGCGGCAAGCCTGCGTTCGTGCGCTTTGTGTTCCTCTGTACCGATGGACCCCGCGCTCACGCGGTTCTCCCGGCTCGGCGAGAGAGGTTGGTGGTGTATCTCCGCGCGACCAAGCGGAATTCGTGCACGACTAGGTCTCCGTCCTCGGAGTGGACAAGGGTCCGAGCACCGGGCGCTGCCTCGGCGACCACCTCCAGGTCGAGATCGGTGTCGGACTCGAAGGCGACGTCGGAGTGGTCCTGGTTCTTGGCGAGCAGCGCTCCCAGCAACGCGAGGAGCAGTTCCCTGGCCGCGGGGCTGACCCGGGCACCGTCCAACGCGCCGGCCGCCACCAACTCGTCGGCGGCGACCCGTCGAGCGCTCGCCTCGACCTCCGCCTCGTGCAGCAGCCGTTCCTGGTCAAAGCCCGGATCGGGCACCGAGGAGGTCCGTCCCCGCGCCGCGCGGTCTCCGCGATCACGCAGGCTGACCGGCACGTCGATGGGGGTGGCGTCCCACCACGAGGTGTTCACCCCGTCCCGGACGTCCTGCTCCTCGGGGCCGAAGAACAGGTGACGGGCCGGGTAGGAGCCGAACGTCGCCGCGTAGAGCCGGTGAGCGGTGCTGTCGTCCGCCTTGTCGAACCAGGACGCCAACGTGAGCAGGTCCGCTCGCCTGCTGACACCCGTGCCCGCCGCGGCGAGCATCCGCCTGGCGTTGGTCAAAAGCTGGCGCAGCGCCTGGTCCGCCGCCGCCCGCAGTGCGTCCGGCCCCGAACGCCCGTCCGTCTCGTGGTACCAGGCGTGCAGGTGTTCCCAGTCCTCGCGCTGACGACCGGGCAGCCGATCGGCCGGGGTGCCGTCGGGCATGATCAGCATCGGCAGGGTGTCCAGCACCTGTACCACCCGGTCGAACAGGGGACGAAGTCGTTCGCAGCGCGCGGCGATCACCGGGGCGTGGCGCGACACGTCGGCCGTGATCAGGTCGACGTAGTCGAGCAGCAACTCCTTGAAGTGCCGGTACTCCTCCCCAGCCAAGTCGTAGCGGGACAGCACGGCGTTCAGGTAGGCGTAGAAGTCGCGAACGCTCTCGTTGAACAACCGCTGGTTGTTGAAGACAGTGGTCACGTCGCCGGCCAGTGCCTCGGCATCTGGGTCCGACTCGCCGATGCGCTTCATGATGCGGTCGAGGACGAGGACGGTGGCGCCGAGCAGTTCGCGTGCCACTTCCTGCGCCCCGTCACCGGCCGCGAGTACCGCCTCGGCGTCCCGGTGAACCCTGCCGCCCAGCTTCGATGCCTGAAAACGGCTGCGCGACCGGAGGAAGTCTCGAACGGTGGGTACGCGGGCGTCACGCACCCCGCGAACCAGGTTGCCCCACCCTTCGAGCTTCTCGCAACGGTCGGTCACCTCGTCCACGGACAGCGCGACGCCGCGCTCGGCGAGCTGCTGCGCCACCTCCGCCGCAGACAGGTCGGCGAGCAGGGGCCCGGCGAAGATGTCCATGATCGATCGGTACTCAAACGCCGAAGACGTGGTCAGGTAGACGAACAACTTCCCCCGACCTGCGGGTTCCCCCGAATCGTCACCGTCAACTCGCATCGTGTGGGTGCCCTCCTCGAAAGGGACATCGCTTCGCACCTAGCTCGTGTAACACAACACCGCAGCGGGGTCGCCCACCCGGAGACGCCAACTTGTCATCCCGCTTCAGCGGCTTCGCGGTGAGCCCTTTCCGAGCTCAAGGTCCTCGGCAGGTAATGTGCTTACCGGGCCGAAAGCGGCGCCCGTGACGTGGAGGAGTGGTGAGGCAGCGCGCAGCCCGAGCGTCGGTCGATCAGAGTTCCTCGTTGTCCTCCTGCCAGTGCTTGAGCCTGATTACGAGGTCTTCGCGGCTATACTCGGCGAAGAAGCGCTCCAGGTATCTCGCCAGGCTGGTCCGCACGGCCGGATCATGTGCGGCCAGCATGTCGTCGACAAGCCGCCCCGGAGAGTCGGAAGTGTCCTTGGGAGCGAGGACCTCCCGCGCCTTGTCGAAAGCGCGCGCCACATCCTCCAGCCGCTCCGGTTCAGCTTGGTGATCGAGGAACCACCAGGCCGTCGCGCGAAGCGGGTCGAGAAGCCGTGAGCGCATCTGCTCGGCCTGCTGCGTTCGTCGCTCGTCCTGCCAGGAGGCGGCGAACCAGCGTCGGTCCGCCTCCTCACGGGCCGCCACCGCTGCGACGAGTTCAGCGTCGACGTCGACCGACGTGCAGTGGCCACGGGCGAGCACGCCGGTGCCAGGTACGTGATGCCACCCGTTCAGCGCCGTGCTCAACGCGCCCCGCAACCTGTCCGCAGCGGTCAACGCGTACCGACCGCTCAGCCTCTCCGCACGGCGGGCGACACCCTCGTTCGCGATGTCCAGCAACGCGGGTGGGGGGTGGGCCTCCGGGCACTTGGCCTCCACGACGAGGGTGACCTGGAAGGGCAGAGGCTTGTCGGCGCTGGGCAGCGACATGGTCACCTCGCCCGACGTGACCATGTCGTCGCCCTTGTCCCGTCCCCACTCTTCTCTTTTCTCCGACGCACGCCGCCACAAATCCCGCATGCCCACGCGCATCCTTTATTCAGGTACCAGGGTGTCGATCTCGTCCAGCCGACCGAACAACCGGTCGGCGATGGAGACCCACGCGTCGTTCCCCGTCTCGCGTCCGTGTCGCAACGCTCTCCAGCCCGCGTGGTACACCCGGCCGATGGACTTCAGTTCACCGTCGGTGGCCAGGACGAGGGGTTCCACCATGCGGCCCCACTGCTCGAACGGCGCCTCGGCGGCCGTGCGCAACCAGTCCCCAATCGCCGGGTACAAGCTCTCCGCGGGCATCACATCGAGGGCCTGCCGCCAGAAGTCGACCAGGACGTCGAGGTCCCCGTCTTCCTCGTCCTGCGCCAGCACAACGGCGGTGCTCTCCACCAGGAGACGTAGTCTGGCCGGTCCGGCGTGGTCGGACCACTCCGCGACATGCCGCAGGAAACTGGCGGTGCCGAGGCTGGCGCCGATCAGCAGCGTTGCTTCCCGGGTGGCTTCCCACACGCGGAGGTTCTCCGAATCCGCCAGGTACTTGAGCCTGGTGAGCGCGATGCGGGGGAAGGACTCACCGATACTGGCGCACACCTGGGCCGTCAGCAACTGCAGGTCCGGCTTGGCGGCCTTCGACCAGTCGAGGAGCCTTTGCCGGACCCTTGTGCCCACCGCCGGGTCCATCGCCGTGGTCGTCAGCAGCCGTACGGCGATCGACCGACGGTAGCGGGCCTTCCAGTGATCGGACACCTCGTCGCCGTCGGGCTCCGCGCCAGGTGTGGCCTTAGCCCAGCTCTCCGCCAGCTTCAGCACCGCATCGACACCGCCGCAACCGGCGAGTTCGGCGCACCGGTCCGCGAAGCGCTCCAACTCGTCGCGTGTCAGGTCGAAGTTGCGGCGGGGCAGCGCGCTGATCCACTTCAGCAGGGTGTCCTGGAGGCCCCGGTGTTCTTGCCAAAAGTGCCGGAACACCTCCGCTCCCGAACCGGGTGGCTGGAATCGACGGGTTTCGAAGTCGAATGACTTGTAGTCCAGGGCGGACAACCTGGCATAGGGACTGGGGGTCAGCAGTGGCGGAGTCTTCTTGGGCTTGGTCCCGTTGCAATCCAGCAGAAGGTCGGCGGCGTCCGCGATGTGCCACGGCGCGGCACCTTCCAGCAGGGCCGCGGCCAACAGCAGGGCGAGCCACT
The DNA here is from genome assembly GCF_040656635.1 of Actinosynnema sp. NPDC049800. Taxonomy (NCBI): domain Bacteria; kingdom Bacillati; phylum Actinomycetota; class Actinomycetes; order Pseudonocardiales; family Pseudonocardiaceae; genus Actinosynnema; species Actinosynnema sp. NPDC049800. The sequence continues at coordinate 115,553 of NZ_JBFAMT010000020.1, forward strand.
CCTCAGCGCTGTCCGTCTGCTTGGCTCGGATGACCTCCCGCAAGGGCGGTCCACCTTGCTCCTGCCGATCGCGCAACACCTCCCGCAGGGCGGGCCCTGGTTCTTCCCCCTCGCGGACCCTGTCGGATACCGCGTCCGTGACGTCCTTGACCGCCGGCGGCCACAAGTCGCGCAAGTAGTCGGCGAGTTCGGGGAAGCCTGCTATCAGTTCGGCGGCGTCATCACCGAGATGCCGGGTGAACACCTCAACGGGCTCCGGGCGTTCCAATCGGTGCATCCGACCGTGCAGGAACTCGCCGAACTCGCGCGCACGGTCGATCGCGAAGATGAGGATAAGGTAGCTGCGGTGGGACACGAATTGCTTGACGAGCTCCACCAGGCCAAGGCGTACAGCTTGGAGTTCGTCATGTGGCGTACTGCGAAGGTCCACGACAACCACGGCAGGTTCGTCCTCGACCAGCAGGTCGTCGTCGCTCAGCCGATCGATGAGTTCCTCGCGGACGACCAGTTCGGGACGGGACTTCTGCAGTTCGTACCCCAGTCGCAAACCCGCGACGAACTGGCCGCCCCTGCGCTCGTTCGCCGCCAGGAGCAGCACCTGCTCACGACGCAGTATGCCGTACGCCGACTCGACACCTTCCGGTGCGCTGAGAAGACCCGGTGGCGGCACGTACCGGCTGGCCAGGTATTCGAGAGCAGCGTGGTCCTGAAGGCCGCGTCCGCTGCGCTTTCTGGGTCGTGCTTCCGCCAGTTCGGCGAACTGGTCGCCGAAGAGGACGTTCCCGATCGTTACCACGGGCTTGACGACGTCTCGCAACGCGGTGTCGTTGCTGTTCCCCTCGACCTCGACCACAGGACGGTGTTGTGCAGCATCGCCTGCGACCGGACGGGGTTCATCGCGGACAACCTCGGGCGGTTCGGGCATTACTGCGACCGGTTCCGGCCAGAAGCGGTCGGGCTCTGGCACTGGTGGACGCGAAGGAGGATCGAGGACGTTGAACTCATCGACGTCGTACTGGTCCACCACCGTCACCGTGCTTCCTGATCGATGCCGCCACCGATGCGGCGACCGCTGGACGGGCCGAAGTTGGCATCGTGCCCGGCGCGGAATCTGCCCGAGAACTCCTGTTTGCCGGACGATTGATCCACGTTACCCCCGGCCGTAGTGTTGTTATTCCCCGTCACCTCGATGTTCTTGGTGATGTCTCGTGCCGAGTTTTGATGGATCCCGCCACGTACGTCACGCGCTTGGACCACGTCAGACGTAGGTCCACTCACGTGATTGGAGACGCGGTTCTCGACTCCCTCTGATCGCGCTTCCACACGATCCTCGTCAACTGGGGGTTTCTCCGGCTGACAGCCCAGCAAGCCGTGCTGGAGCAGATCGCCGGAGGGCGCGGGCACACGCAGGTACCCCCTTCCCGAGTACTCCTTGGCCGTCACGTCCAGCGGCGCCTCGACGAACTCGCTCGGTCGACGGACCGTGGCTCCCGCCTCGACCACGTCTTCCATGACGGAGCGGGACAGCACCGAGGCGACAAAGGTGGCCTCGGGGTCGGAATTGTCCAGCAGCGCCCGGACGGCGGCCGAATCGACCATGCGGTTCGCATCGACCATGACGCGGCCAGAAGGTGAGTCCGCCAGCAGCCTATCGAACGACGCCACCGGGCCCAGGTGCAGGCTGGTGCGCACGCGGAGTTCGACGCCGACCGCTCGGAACTCTCCGGATTGACGCCGCAACTCGCCCTGCAGGGCGTCAAAGAACCGGTCTACGACCAAGCCGACCAGGTCCCGGGCGAATCCGACGACGTAACCGTCACCGCGGAACGCCCTGAACTGGTGTTGCTCCCACAACGAGGCGAGGTCTGTACGCTCCGTGACCTTCCGAAGGATCTCGGGCAGCCTCTCTACGATGATCCGCTGCTGGGCGTTGTTGTGCTTGCTGAAGTGCCGGACATCAACCACCAGCATGCCGACGTACTCGTCGGCCGAACTGGTGCTCCCCGCGAGTTCCGAACTCACTGATCTTCCTCCATGCCCATACCCGCCTGACGGGAGGACAGCCTGCCCCTCGCAGCCGTTCTGTTCTGTCCATAACTGGACACACCGGTGCCTATTAGCGCTGGGACGTTCACGACCTCCAGACCGCCCCGAATGGTCCGCACGAGGCCAGCGGCCTTCCACTCCCTGAGCACTGGGGTTACCGCAGAGCGCACCAGGCCGAGCGCAGCGGCCAGTTCGTCCTGAGACATCGCAACGGTGGTGGGTGACGGGTGGTCCGGGCCCGCCGCATCGATGATCGTCGTGATCAGCGAAATGAGCCGCGAGGCAGTGGTGCGGTGGGCGAGCTGCCACGCGTGAGGCGCACTCTCACGCAGCTTCCCCATGATGTAGCCGTCCAACTGGGGCCCAAGTCTGAGACCTTGCACGAGCTCGACGAACCTCCGCTTGGGCAGTCTGCACGTCATGCCCAGTTCGATTGCCTGGACCGTGGCCGCATGGGGCAGCCCGTCCTGGGCGGATAGCTCACCAACCACATCGCCGGGGCCGCGGATGGCCAGCACGATCTCTGCGCCATCCGGCTCCGCGTATACCACCTTCAACCGACCGAACAGCGACAGCAGCACCCATCCGCCGTTTTCCCCCTGGCGCAGCAACCTGTCCTTCGCGCCGTGGTGCACCGAGGTGCCGTGCCGCACAAGTTCAGCCCAGGCGCTATCCGGTACGAGGGCACGAAAGCCGCGTGGTCGGCGGAGCTGGCGCGACTCGGTCACCAGCCTCTTTGTAGTGGTTCGTCGAGCCCAACACCGAGTGCCGCGCCTCAATGTCACTCGAACAGCAGCATCAGCTGCGTCGGGAAGCCGGTTCGGACATGAGCGAGCCTCGTTTTGATCGCCGGGGGCTCAAGGTGGCGACATGAGGGCGGCTATGGATGTGGTAGAAGTACGAGGCGAGAGGTGGCACAGTTTGAGCCGAGCCTCCCACCACAGGTAAGTCTCAGCCCCTGCTGACCGCAGTTGCGAGAACAACCCAACCGGACTCGTCCTGTGCCGCTCGAAAAGTCATCTTTGCTGGTCAAGTGGCATGTCTGTACTCGTTGATGAGGCCGCTGAGGGTGCGGGTGCGGTGCGGTCTGTGGGTGTCGAGGTTGTGCACAGCGATGGGGTTATGGTGGTGGTTGGTCGCGTGCCTGGTAGGGCCGGTGTCGGTTGTAGTGACCTTCGTAGGTCGTGAGGACCTGGCGTGCATGGCCTTCGCTGGCGATCGGGATGTGGTCGAGGGCTTCGCGTAGGAGGGTGCCGATGACCCGTTCGCAGTGGGCGTTCATCCGGGGTACCTATGGCGCGCTCTTGATCACGTGGAGGTCGTCGGAGTGGAAGACGGCGTCGAACGTCTGGCTGTACTTGCCGTTGCGGTCGCCGGGCAGGAAGCGCAAGGACTCCATTCGGCGTTCGAGGTCGGCGGTGAGGTTTCTGGCCTGCTGTGTCGTCCACTCCCAGGTCGGCGAAGTTCCACTGGCGGCGTCCGCGAGCCCCATGGCCTAGCCGTAGAGCGCCTTGTAGTCGGTGCCGGAGCTGGTGAGCAGTTCCTGCCGGACCTGTTGCAGCTCGGTGAGTTCCTCGTCGGCGAGGGGTTCGGCACCGAGCGTTTCGCAGTGGGCCTGGTAGGTCGTGGCGTCCTTGGCGGTTTGGATGGGTGTCGTGCAGGTGGAAGCGTTCGGCCAGGTCCGCGGGCTACGCCGTCTCGCCGAACGTGCCGAGCAAGAGCATGACGACGGGTACCTCATGTCGGCAGATCGAGTGAAGTCGTGTCCGGTGGGCCGACCGTGACGTTCCGTCACTCCGTCAGTCCCCACGCAGCGTACGTGCGCCCACGTGCCGTTGATCGGATGTAGTCGGCATGGGTGGAGTTGCGGCGCAGTCGAGTGACTGCTGGCGGAATCAGTACGGCCAGCGATGCAGAGGTTGCCAAACTCCGCCCCATCGGCCTACACCGGAGGGTGCTGGTGGAGATCCGGTTACTGGGGCATGTCGGGATCGGCAACGGCGACGGCACGTTCGCCAGCCCTGCCAGGACAGCCGTGCTGTGCCTGCTGGCTGTATTCGCCACCGAGGTCGGCAAACCGGTCGGAGAGACCGCATTGATGGACTGGGTTTGGCGCGACGACGGCCTGGACGAGCCAGCACGAGGCACGCTCAGGCGAAACGTCGAATGGGTTCGTGATGCGATAGAAGAGGCTGGAGGGAATCGCGAATGGCTGGTATACGACCACCGGTCGCGCTGCTGGACCCTGCAGATAAGCAGGTCGGTAGTAGACTACTACCGCTTCGCCGACGAAGTCGATGGCGCCCACCAACATCCCGATCCCGACCGGCTGCAGCGGGCATTGGGTATGTGGAGAGGGCCCGCGTTATCGAACGTGAACCGCCGATGGGCAGACACTGTCCGGAACCGCTATGACATCCACCGCCGCGCGGCACAGAAAGCCCTGTTCATCCAACTGCTGAATGCCCGTCGCCACGATGACGTAATCTCTCTGCTCGGCCCATTCGAGGACGACATCGTCCACGACGAGCAATTACTGCTCCTGGGTGCCCGCGCTCTAGCCCTCACAGGACGGCACGCCCAAATCGGTCGCTGGGCCGCCCGGATCGCAGCGCGCGCACGCGATGAGCTTGGGGCAGGCAGATCAACCAGTGCCCACGCCTTCCTCCAGCAACTGATCGCCAATCCGCCCGGCCACAGTCTGCCCGCAGCACGAAGCGGGGGGTCACCAGCGCAAAGTGGGGCAACCCCGGCGCCCAACAATCTCCCCCGGGACATACCTGATTTTACTGGCCGCGAACGGGAACTCAACGAGTTAATCACCGCGGTCGAGCGCGTTGCGCGCGATGGGGTCACCGCAATCACGATCCACGCCATCAACGGTATGCCTGGTGTGGGGAAAACTGCCCTCGGCACTCATGTGGCACACGCACTTGCACCCCGCTTCCCCGATGGTCAACTGTTCCTCGACCTCTATGGCCACACCCCTGGGCAGAAACCTCGTACGCCATCCGACGCCCTGCACTCCCTGCTGCTGGACCTCGGCGTGAGCCCGCATGTGCTCGGCAACCACAAGACGGTCGACGACCGGGCACGCCTGTGGCGCACTCTGGTCGCCAACCGTAAACTGCTGCTGGTGTTCGACGACGCCGCCACTCATGACCAGGTCACCCCCCTGCTGCCGGGGGCTCCGGAAAGCCTGGTACTGATCACCAGTCGCAATCAACTGCCCGAACTCGACGGCGTACACCATCTCACCCTGGCGGTTCTTCCCTTGGACGAAGCTTCCCAAATGCTGCTGCGCCTAGCCCACCGCGCGCCCGACCCCAATGAGGCTGACGAGGTCACCCGTGTGGTGGAACTTTGTGGGCGTCTACCACTCGCTATTGCAATTACGGCTTCCCAACTACGTGCCCACCCCACCTGGTCCGTCCGCCACATCGCGGACCTACTTGCCGCGCAACTCGCCCACGCGGACGACAAGCTCGACGAACTCGACTTCGGTGGCCGATCGGTTAAGGCGTCCTTCGACATGTCTTTCCGCGACCTGCCGTCAGAGCAGCGCGAGATGTTTACTTTGCTCGGCCTCCACTACGGTCCTGAGATCGACGCTCATGCTGCCGCAGCCATGTCCGACACCACTCCCGCGCGGGCGCGCCGCACACTTGATGCCCTGCACTCTCGCCATCTTGTGCAGGAAACCAGCGCTGGCCGCTACCGCCTACACGACCTACTGCGTGCCTACGCCCAAACCCATGCTGTGCACCTAGATCCCGATCACCGCCGGCGAGTTACGACGCGACTCCTCGACTACTACCTCCACACCGCCCACACCGCCATCGGACATCTACCATCCCGTAAGGCCCCTAGTACTCACATCTCTCTTACCGTGCCTGCGTACCCGAGTTCGATCACCGACGCCGACCATGCAATGGACTGGCTAGGCACCGAACTTCCCACCCTCGTCACCACTATTGAGAACGCTCACTCGACACATCCGGTCCACGTAATCCACCTCTCCGCCACGCTCCACCCCTACTTCCGCACGGCGGGACACTGGCACCACGCTCACACCATCCACCATGCAGCACGCATCGCCGCCATCCAAACCAAGGATTCTCACGCTCAAGCCACCGCACTCAATGACCTAGGTTACGTGTATTGGCGGCGAGGTGATCTCGACGCGGCGGTAGACGCCCACACGGAGGCACTGGAATTGTTTGTCCGTGGCGACAATTTCGCAGGACAGGCTACTGCGTTCAACAATCTCGGGCGAGTGCATCTACTGCGCGGTGATCTCGATGCAGCAGTCGAAGCCCAGACTCAGGCACGGGATTTGTTCTCCCGTAGTGACGATCTTGAAGGACAAGCTACTGTGCTCAACAACCTCGGATGGGTGCATCTGCGACGGGGTGATCTTGACTCTGCGGTGGATGCTCAGACGCATGCACTGGAGCTGTTTGTCCTTAGTGACAACCTGGCAGGGCAAGGTAACGCACTTAACAGCCTTGGACGAGTGTATCTACTCCGGGGTGATGTCGATGCGGCGGTCGATGCTCAGATGCGTGCGCTGGAGCTGTCCACCCGCAGCGGTGACTTGCTGGGGCAGGGTGCAGCGCTGAACAACCTTGGCCGTGCTTATCTGCGGCGGGGTGATGTCGATGCGGCGGTGGATGCTCAGATGCGTGCGCTGGAGCTGTCCACCCGCAGCGGTGACTTGCTGGGGCAGGGTGCAGCGCTCAACGACCTTGGCCGTGCTTATCTGCGGCGGGGTGATGTCGATGCGGCGGTGGATGTTCACATGCGTGCCCTGGAGCTGTCGACCCGCAGCGAGTACTTGCTCGGACAGGCCAATGCACACCTTGGTATGGGCGTCGCGCACCGCCGACAGCATGATCCTGTCACTGCGGTTACGCACCTCGTCCAGGCACTTCATCTATTTGACCGCGCCGAGGATTCCGACGGTCAAGCTGAGACCCACAACGCGCTAGGTAGCCTTGCCCTCGATCACCCTGAGGCAGGCGACGCCCATTACCACTACACCACGGCTCTGGCACTCGCACGCAGTTGCGGCAGCAGACTTCACCAAGCCAACGCACTCGTGGGCCAAGCCGAATACCTCCACCGGTCCGGCAATACCCGCGAAGCCGTCTTCCTTGTACACCAAGCACTCACCATCCACCGCTCCATCAAGGCGCCCGAGGTAGCTCACACCGTCCAACTCCTCAACAACCTCGACTCCGAACAATCAGGCAACCCTGACGACATTGTCTGATACGCAGCGATAGGTCCAGGCAGTGCCGGTGGGTCACATCGGCACTGTCCTTACCGCCGCGCCAAGTGCAGCTTCTCCGACCTCGCCCGCGTTCAGCGCCAGGCGCCGCCGGTCCCGTGCGCCGCTGTCGGGGCTGGGTGGTGTTGTGCCCGCGCACCGCCCGCGCCAACGCCTCGGGCAGGATCTCCACCAGCGGCGCTTACGGACACCCCAGTGGGGACCAGGATGGGGGTGATGCGGCGGCTGTAGGGGCGCCGCGCCCCGTCGGGGAGGTCGAGCAGCGCATAGAGCGTGCGTTAGAGCCGCCGAGGCGGCGGGGAACCGCGTGCGGTTTGTCCGCGGCTTCGTCTTGCCGTCCGCAGGTTGTCGCAGGTGTCGCATCGTGCTCGGGCGTGGTTGCCACGTTCGGGCGGGTTTGTGGCGTGTGTCGGCCGAGTGGGTGGTGTGGCGGTGTCCGGGTCTGGTGGGGCCGTGTTGTGGCCCAGACTCGGGGTTCGTGGCCGATGGTGTTGTCAGGAATGACTTGGGCGGTGCGGTCCAGGGTTCGGTGGTGCAGGCTGGCCGTATCGATCAGCTGGTGGTGCATGCGCCTGCGGCGCAGGCGGGGGTGGTGCCGCGGCAGTTGCCGGCGGCGGTACCCGATTTCTGCGGACGTGACGTCCAGGTCGTCGCGCTCGACACCTTGATCGCCGAGCCAACGACGAATGGCGGCGTGGACGGCGCGGTGATCGCCGCGTTGGACGGGACCGGCGGGGTGGGGAAGACGACGTTGGCGGTGTGGTGGTCGCACCGTGTCCAGGACCGTTTTTCGGACGGCACGTTGTTCGTGAATCTGCGTGGCTACGGTCCCAGCGAACCGCTGCCCCCACACGTTGTGCTGTCGGGCTTCCTTACCTCTCTGGGGATTGCGGAGCAGCGGATTCCCGGTGATGTGGATGCCCAGAGTGCCTTGTTCAGGTCGTTGGTGGCGGCGCGGCGGATGTTGGTGGTGCTCGACAACGCCGCCTCGGTGGAGCAGGTGCGTCCGTTGTTGCCTGGTTCGGCAGGGTCGGTGACGTTGGTGACGAGTCGGGGTGCGCTGTCGGAGCTGGTCGCGACGGGCGCCGCCCGGCGGATCACGCTGGGCGTGTTCGACACCGGCGAGGCGGTGCGGTTGGTGGAGGAGGTTGTAGGGCGGGTACGGGTCGCGGACGAGCCCGAGCCGGTGCGGGAGTTGGTGGGGGTGTGTGCGGGGTTGCCGTTGGCGTTGCGGGTGGCGGCGACGCGGGTGGCGTCGCGACCGTTTCTGTCGGTGGCCGACGTGGTGGAGGAGATCCGGGAGGAGCGGCGAGGGTTGGTCGGGATGAGCGGATCGTGGCAAGGGCTCGGTGGAGTCCGGTCGGTGTTCGACTGGTCCTACGCCCGCCTTGGGACCGAGCAAGCGCGGGTGTTCCGACTGTTGGGTTTGCATCCGGTTCCGGAGTTCGGTGTTCACGCGGTCGCGGCGTTGACCGGCTTGGAGGTGCGGGCGGCGGAGCGGGTGTTGGAGGAGTTGGTTGAGTACCACTTGGTCGAGCCTGTCGCTCGGCGCCGCTATCGCATGCACGATCTGCTGTACGACTACGCCGCGTACCGCGCTGATCTGGACGAGACTCAAACGGTGCGGGACGCAGCCTCGGTACGGATGCTGACCTGGTACGCGCGCACTGCGGATGTGGCGGATCGTCTGGTGTTTCCGGCGATGACCCGTCTCGAGGTCGGGTTGGACGATCCGGAAGTGCCTGTGCCTGTCGTCGACCGTGCGCAGGCATTGGGCTGGTTCGCGATGGAACACCCGACACTGTCGGCGGTCCAGCAGAAGGCCGTCGAGCAGGGCCTACATCGAGTGGCGGTGTCGCTGGCGGCCACGGCACGGCATCTGACGTTGCGTCCTCGTGGTCTGTGGCCGGACCGGTTGAACGCCGAGAACCTCGGGCTGGCTTCGGCGCGGGCGAACGGTGATAGGGAGTCCGAGGTGTTCTTGTTGGTGCGCCGCGGTCATCTGAACCGGATGCTGGGTGACATTGATGCTGCGGATGCCGATTTCGCCGAGGTGCTCGTGCTGGCCGCCAGCCTCGGTAATCGGGATCGACGTCTGGAAGCCGAGAGCGGTCTGGGCGCGAACATGCGGGAACGCGGGCGTTATGCCGAGGCGTGGCAGCATTATGAGGCTGCGGCGGTGCTCGCGCGGGAGACGGGCAGTGTCGCGGCTGAGGCGATCGCGGTGTGCAACCTCAGTCAGACCAGCGCCGCGCTGGGGCGGTTCGAGGATGCGGTGGAGTACGCCGAACAGGAGGTGGTGTTGCGGCGTCGGGTGGGTGAGCCGCTCGGGGTGGCGTACGCCCTGCACGACGTCGCCGTCGCTCGGCAGGGGTTGGGCGAGCACGACACCGTGGTCGGGTTGTGCGAGCAGGCCGTGGCTGCCTATGGCGAGCACGGTGGCGCGGAAGCCGAACGCGCCAAAGCCTTGGAGACCCTCGCGACCTCGCTGATCCACCTCGGCCGAATACGACAGGCGGTGGAGCGTCTGCGGGAGGCTGCCGCGATCATGACCGAGGCCGGTGATCCGCGCGCCGGACAGGTGCTGCGGCGGGCCGAAGCACTGGTGGCTTCTCGGCGTGCCCCTGTTCCTGTACCTGCTGCTCGGGCCGCACGCCGACGGCTGGGCGCTGGTCGTGCTGGTCGAGGC